>CAYNUZ010000009.1:0-29310 GCA_964400385.1 uncultured bacterium
GGCGGCGCCGCTGCCCGCGGCCCCGGCCGCCGCCCCCGCGCCCGGCGGCATGGGGATGCCGGGCGTCCCCGTCCGCCAGCAGTCGTCGTCCACGATGCTGGTCTCCATGGCCCCGTTCATCGTGATCTTCGCCATCTTCTACTTCCTGATCATCGCCCCGCAGCGCAAGCAGCAGAAGGAGACCGACCAGATGCTCGCGGCGCTCAAGAAGGGGGACCGCGTGGTGACGACCGGCGGCCTGCACGGCACCGTGGCCGACTTCAAGGAGGCGGACAAGGCCGTCGTCCTCGAGGTCGCGGTCAACGTCCGCGTCACCGTCTCGCGCGCGGCCATCGCCTCGGTCAAGCGCGAGGCGCACCTGCCGACCGCCGCCAAGTAGCGGAGTCCAGCGCATGATCGCCCGGTACCGCGACGCGATCCTCGGGCTGGTGGCCGTCCTGACGGCCCTCGCCCTCTGGTCCATCTTCCCGCTCGAGCGCAAGCTGAACCTGGGGCTGGACCTCCAGGGCGGCATGCACCTGGTGATGGAGGTGGATGCCGCCAAGATCCCGCCCGGCACGACGGTCATGGACGCGGTGGACCGGGCCATCGAGATCATCCGCAACCGCGTGGACGCGCTGGGCGTGGCGGAGCCGGTGATCCAGCGGCAGGGCTCGTCGTGGATCGTGGTCCAGCTTCCCGGCATCAAGGACCCCCAGAAGGCGCTGGACCTCATCGGCCAGACCGCCCTCCTCGAGTTCAAGCTGGTCAGCGAGAAGAACCTCGACGAGTTCCTCGACAAGAAGGGCGAGGTGGACCCGAAGAAGCTCACGAAGGACCTCCAGGTGCTGCCGGGACGCAATCCGGTGGACCGGTACCTGATCGAGAGCGAGACCCTGATGACCGGGAACTCGCTGGCCGACGCGTCCCCGACCACCGGGGGCGAGACCGGGACGCAGGTGGTCGTGAGCTTCAAGATGACCCCCGAGGGCGGCCGGACGTTCGCGGAGCTGACCGGCAAGCACGTGAACCGCAAGCTCGCCATCATCATGGACGGGAAGGTCTTCTCCGCGCCCGTCATCCGGTCGCCGATCCATGGCGGGTCGGGGATCATCGAGGGCGCGTTCTCCTGGGACGAGGCGCACGACCTCGCGCTGGTCCTGCGCGCCGGCGCGCTGCCGGCCCCGGTGCGGATCGTGAACAAGGAGGTCGTCGGGGCGTCGCTGGGGAAGGACTCGATCGAGCGGGGCAAGCGGGCCGCCGTGTTCGGGACCCTGCTGGTCCTGGTCTGGATGGCCTGCTACTACCGCATGTCGGGCGTCATCGCCGACGTGGCGCTGCTCCTCAACTTCCTCTTCCTGCTCGCGGTGATGGCGCTCAACCGGGCCACGATCACCCTGCCGGGCATCGCCGGGATGGCGCTGACGATGGGGATGTCCGTGGACGGCAACGTCCTGATCTTCGAACGCATCCGCGAGGAGCTCCACCTGGGCAAGACGGTCCGGGCCGCCGTGGACGCCGGGTACGACAAGGCGTTCAAGACGATCCTGGACTCCCACGTGACGACGCTGATCACCGCCGGCATCCTCTTCTACTTCGGCAGCGGCCCGATCCGCGGGTTCGCGTTCAGCCTGTTCTGGGGCGTCTCCATCTCGCTGGTCACCGCGGTCGTGATCTCCCGGGCCATCTTCGAGATCCGGAAGACCCACGACTCGCTGAGTATTTGAGGCGGGGGGCGATGGCCATGTTTGAGATCCTCGCGTGGAAGAAGACGGACTGGGACTTCGTCCACAAGCGCCGCATCGCCTTCGCGCTGTCCGGCATCCTGATCGCCACCGGCCTCACGGCGATCGTCCAGCTCTCCCGCGGCAAGGCCGCGATGGGCATTGATTTTGCGGGCGGGCTGGTGGTGGACACGCGGCTGGAGCAGAAGGTGGACCTCGACAAGGTGCGCGCGGCGTTCGAGGCCCGGGGCATCGCCGACGCCCAGATCCAGCAGGTGGACACGGACAAGGGGCAGAAGCTGCTCGTCAAGCTCCGGGGCGTCGCCTCGACGGGCACGCTGGCCGCGGGGTCCGGCGACCAGGTGGTGCGCAGCGTGCTCCAGTCGGTGGCGGGCACGGCGACGGTCGTGATCGAGGGCAGCACCGAGGTGGGGCCCGCGGTGGGGAAGGCGCTCCAGGTGGACGCCGCGTGGGCGGTGTTCTGGGCGATCGTGCTGATCATGCTCTACATCTGGGTGCGGTTCGACTACCAGTCGGGGGTGGCGGCGGCGATCGCGACGCTCCACGACGTCATCGCGGTGCTCGGGATCATGTGGGTGCTCCACAAGGACTTCACCCTCCTGATCGTCACCGCGCTCCTGACGATCGCCGGGTACTCCCTGACGGACACCGTGGTGGTCTTCGACCGGATCCGGGACAACAAGCGCCACTACGCGCGTGAGACGCTGGAGACCGTGATCAACCGGTCCATCAACGAGGTGCTGAGCCGGACGCTCGTCACCTCCCTGATGGTGGTCCTGCCGCTGGTCTCCTTCCTGGTCTACGGCAGCCCGGTCACGTACGACATGATGCTGGCGCTCACGATCGGCGTGGTGGTCGGCACGTACTCGTCGTGGTTCGTCGCCAGCCCGATCCTGGTCGAGTGGGAGGTCTGGCGGCGCGCCCGCGCCGCCGCCGCCGCGTTCAGGAAGTAGGCCGGCGGGCGGCCGGTCTAGCGTCTCGTCAGCAGGTAGGCGGTCTCCGCCGGCACGGCCAGCGGGACCGCGATCCAGCCGGCTTCCCTGAACACCGGCTCCCAGGTTTTCGCATAGGTGACCGCCATCCCGACGTCCCGGCCGCCCAGCGTGCGGGCCGGGAACGACACCACCACCGCCTTCGCCCGCAGACGTCCCAACAGCGCCTTCCCGGCGCCCCGTTCCTGCTGGTCGAGGGACGGGAGCGATTTCAGGAGCCAGACGAGGTCGGCTTCCGGCAACGCCGCCGACCCGAGGACATCCCGTGACACGGCGCGCGCGCCCGGCAGGAGCGCGGGCAGCGTTCCGTTCAACAGGGTCACCAGCCGGTCGTCCACCTCCCAGGCCTCGTACCGGCAGCCCCCGGCGAGGGACATCCACGGGATGCCGAGCGGGTGCAGGCCGCAGCAGAGGTCCAGGACCGACCGGGGGGGCGGGACCCGGGCGAAGACCGCCGCATAGAAGGCCGCGAGGCCGGGCAATCGCTCGGCGGTTGAGGCGTGCAGGGCGAGGGCGGCCCGGCAGGCCTCCCGCCGCGCCTCCGGCGAGACGTCCCCCGGGTCGAGGAGGGCCCCGTGGCGGCCGGGCGCGCACTCGGCCAGTAATGCGCCGCAGCCCGGGGGTGGCTGGCGGCGGGCCGCGGCGGAGGCGTCCTTCGCCTTCGGAAACCGGGCCGCCGCCCACGCCGCGATCCGGTCGAGCGCCTCCGGCGCCAGCGCCGCATACTTCCGGCTCGCCCGGAGGTCCTCCCGGACCCGGCGGGCCACCTCGGGGCTCACATGGCCCTGAGCTTTTCGAACAGGCGGCTGTAAAACCGGAGGTTGTGGATCGTGGCCAGCCGCCAGGCGAGCACGTCCTCAATGGCGAAGAGATGGTGGAGGTAGGCCCGGGAATACCGGCGGCAGCACGCGCAGTCGCAGCCGGCCTCGACCGGACCCTGGTCCCGGACGTACCGCTCCTCGCCGATCTGGACATACGCGTACCAGTCCGCGGCGGCGGGATCGGGGTCCCGCTGGAAGACGTAGAGCCGCTCGTGCCGGGCGTCGCGCGTGGGCAGCGTGCAGTCGAACATCGTGTAACCGGCGGCCCGTGCCGCCAGGATATTCGCCGGCCCGCCGATTCCCAGCGCGAGGAGCGGCTTGTCGCGGGGGAGCAGTCCGGCGGTGACGCCCACCATGTCCACCAGCGAGCCGTCGCGCTCCACCGGCCAGCCGCCGTACCCGTACCCGTCGAATCCGGCCGCCAGCAGTCCCTCGGCGCACCGGCGCCGCAGCGCCGGGTCGCCGCCGCCCTGCACCACCGCGAACAGGAGCGGCCGGCGGCCCCCGTACGCGGGATCGGCCGCCAGCCGGTCGTAGGCCGCGCGGGAGCGCCGGGCCCACGCGACGGTGTGGTCCACGCTCTCCCGCTGGACGGCGGCGGGTGCCTTCGGGTGGGTGCAGTGGTCGAGGCAGACGATGGCGTCGGTGCCCAGCCGGAACTGGTCTTCGATGCACTTCTCGGGGGTCAGGAGGGTCTTCCGGTCGCCGGGCTTGAGCCGGTACGTGAACCCCTCGTCCGACACGGACCCGGCGCTCTTCGACCGCTCGATCAGCGAGTAGACCTGGTACCCGCCGGAATCGGAGACCACCGGCCCGTCCCAGCCCATGAACCCGTGGACGCCGCGGGCCGCGTCAATGACCGAGAGTCCGGGCTCGTGGGCCAGGTGCAGGGCATTGACGTAGATGCCGCCGATCCCGGCGGCCTTGAGGTCCTCCGCGTCGATGCTCCGGACCACCGCCCGGGTGGCATCGGGGAAGAACGTGGGGAGCGCGAGCTCACCGTGGGCGGTTGCGAGCGAGGTCGCCACCTAGTTGACACTGACCCGATAGCACACGCAGCCCGTGGTATTCACCCCCGCGAACGGGATCGTCCACCGGAGCCACTGCACGGCCCCCGTGGGATTCCCGGCGGTGAACGAGGCGGCGGGCGGGACGGTGGCCGACGTCGCGGTGGAGTAGGCGACGGCCACGGCCTGGCCCGTGGTGTTCCCGCAGTCGAAGGCGGCCGTCCCGGCCTCGGGCACGAACGCCGTGCCCTGCGGGACGGCGTCGGTGATCGTGAAGCTGAACGCGGAGGTGGACGAGTAGTTGCTCCAGCAGACGCGGAAGCGGACCGTGTCGCCGGAGGCGGCCAGGGACAGGGGCGGCACCTTGGTGAGCTTGACGTCGGCCCCCACCACCATCGTGGAGCCGACGCCGGAGATCGAGCCGTCCGCGGTGTCCACCGCGATCACGGTCTGGACGCCCAGCCGGGTGAACGAGACGTTCAGGAAGAGCTTCGTCCCGTTGATGGCCGCGCCTCCGTTGCAGCCGCCGGCCACGTTGCTCTGCCAGGTGAAGTCGTAGGCCGCCATATTCGTCCCCTCGATCTTGGTGCCCGGATCGGTGGCGGTGAACGACGTCGTCCCGCAGTAGTCCGTCTTGGTCGAGCCCCCCTGGTCCACCACGATCACCGTGATCCAGAAGGACTGGCCCACGTAGACGACCGGGGGCAGGACGAGCGCGTAGTGGACCCCGGTCTGGAGGAACGGCGCGGTGTACCCCTTCTCCGGCCCGGCATTGATGTACTGCGTGATCACGTTGCCGGTCGCCCCGCCGGCGAGCCGGGTGAACTTGTAGTTCAGCTTGCGCGCCGGGTTGGAGAACCCGATGAACGGGATGCACTGGTCCGGCCCGGTGGTGGTGTACGTCTCGAGCCGGCCGTTCTCCCCGACGCATTGGATGGCCATGTTGGTCTTGGGGCAAAAGACGTCCACGGCGTAGGTCTCGGGCGTGGTGCCGACCGTCCCGTCCGTGTAGATCGTGAACATCCAGAACTCGATCCCCGTCTGGTTGCCGTCCACCGCATGCAGGACCGCGCCGCCCCCCCAGCCGGCAAAGACCCGGGCGCCGCTGTGGAGCTGGATCGGCCCGCCGCTCACCACCTCGACCTTCACCCCGACCTGGCTCGCGCCGTCGAAGTAGGTTCCGTCAATGTTGTAGATCCGGGGGTTGAGCGCCGCCAACAGCCCGGTGGCCACGGAGTGGGTGCCCTTGAGGACCCAGGTTCCCGAGGTGCCGCGCATCTGGCTCGGGATCTCGACCGGGCCGATCGTGGAGTCCGGCACGTACTGCCAGATCCGGTAGATGGCGTTGGTGGCGCCGACGTTGCCGAGCGAGACCTTGGTCTCGTTGGCATACCCCTGCACCGAGCCGTAGAACGTCTGGCCGGCGAACCCCACCGTGTTGCCGGTGTCGCGGGTGGGCATCATGCTCGACAGGTTATTACACGGGCAGCCGCACCCGAGGGTGCTGAGGGCCTGGTAGCCCTGCCACACCACGAGCTGCGCCTGCGAGGAGATCGAACGGTAGGCGCCCTCCTGGCCCAGGAGCGTGGTGGGGTCGCAGGCCGCACTCTCGCCGCCCAGGTCCCAGGTGCGCAGGTAGTCCCATACCAGCGTGCCGTAGTTGAACTGGAAGAGGTGGACGGTGGTGGGCAGGGTCGCGTCGTACCCACCGTTGGGGTCCTTGGCGGTGTTCATGAAGAACATCTCCGTTCCGGACCCCTTGATCGAGGCGCTGTACGAATTCCGCCAGAAGTAGTGGAGCAGGCCGGTATACGACAGGTTGGACGCTGGGGCATACGTGGTGAAGTCGCCGCACTGGGTGCCGATCGCCGGCTGCGACTGCCAGTCCACGGGGCAGTTGGACGTGATCTTGTAGAGGCGCTGGTACGGGGCGTTGGCAACCACCGGGTTGTGGTACCGGGCCGGGATGCGCTCGATCTTGCACCCGGCGAGGCTGGTGGGCCCGACGCCGATCGGGCCCGTCGGGCACGGGCCCGGATTGCCGGTGAATCCCCCGATGCAGTCGCCGATCAGGCAGCCGATGGAGGCGCTGGGACCCCCGCCGGTCGTCGCCCAGCCGGTCACGTACTCGAGGGAGCGCAGCTCGAACTGCGCCTTCTTGTTGAGGGGGAACATGGTGAGCGCGTCCCCGTCCGCCGGCTGCGCCCAGCGGTCGCCGGAGTAGGCGACGTAGCTGATGTACGTGGTGGGGAGGATGATCAGGGCCTGGTTCGCGAAGTTCGCGGGCTTCCCGGAATTGCCGGTCCCGCCGGCGATCCCGGGCCGGCCGACCTCCTGGACGCTCAGGATGTTGAGCGCCGTGGCGCCCGCGGTGTCCGAGGCGCGGACCTGGGCCTTCCACCGGAGGCTGAGGGTGAACCCCGGCGGCATGTCGAGGTTCCAGGTCATGATCGTCTTCCCGCCGGCGAGGACGAATCCCGGGCTGGCGGCGGCGCACCCGCCGGGGGTCATCGTCCAGCCGGCGCACGGGTCGTCGAACCCGCAGCCGGCGCACCAGGTGTCCAGCTCGGGCGGCACGGTGTCCCAGACCTGGACGTCCCACCAGGTCTTCGCGGGGGAGAGGTTTTTGATGAAGACCGAGTAGATCATCTCGTCCGGCGCCTGCCCGTAGGTCGGGGAGAAGAGGACGTCGTTGTCGCCGATCATCCACATCCGGAACCGGTTCACGACCGTCTGGGCGGGGTTGCTCACCTGGCCCGAGCACGCCGCGCCCTCGAAGGTCCCGTGCGCGATGTTGGAGAGGCGGATGCCCTCCGGCGCCGCGACGTCGCCGGACCCCGGCTCGAAGAGTTCGCCGTTCCCCCAGTCCACGCTGACCGAGAAGGTCACCTGCCCGGTCGGGCCGCCGGCGGTGGCCAGCGGGCCGGGGATCGTCCAGCGCAGCCGGTTGGGCGGTCCGGGATCGGGATCCCAGCCCGGGTCGGGCGCCGGGGCCCCGCCGCCGGGGACGAAGTGGGTGTAGGGAGGCAGCGAGTCGAACAGCGTGATGGAGGTGAGGCTGCCGGCCCCGGGGCGGCCGTAGTACACGGTGAACTGGATGGTATCGCCCGGCACTGCGGTGTCCGGCCCGAACTTGGAGACGTACTGGATCGTGTGGCCGGGCCCCACGGCGGGCCCGGTGGGCGCTTGGCACCCCGCGCTGTCGTAGACCGAGCCGAGGAAGCCGTTGGTGGGGAGGCCCATCCGCACCGTCGCCCCGCTCGCCGGGCACGGCGCGACATCCACAAAGATGTCGAGGTTGAACGTCCCGCCGCACGCGGGCGTGCCGCACAGGTCCGCGCAGGCCGAAAAGTCCACCGTGCTGCCCCCCCAGGTCCACGCGGGCAGCGGCCCGTTGTCGCCGTTGTACAGCCCGGCGTAGGTCAGGGAGAGCGTCCCCGAGGTCGTCGCGCCGCAGGAGAAGACGGCGTAGACCCCCGTGAAGTCGGCGGCGCCGGCGGACCCGAAGTTGGCCACGGTCAGCCCGCGGATATTCTCGGCGCCGGGCAGGGCATCGAACATCCACAGGACGTCCGAGGCCACCCGGGCCCGGTACCAGTTGGGGAAGAGGGTCAGCGCGGGGAGGGTCCCGGAGTCCCAGGCGTCCTGCAGGCAGCTGTCCGGCCGGGCCGGGGCGGGGCAGAGGCCCGCCGCCAGCAGGGCGACCAGGGCCGCCCCGAGGCGACGACGCATCAGTTAACGGTCACTCGATAGCAGGCACAGCCGGTCGTGTTCACCCCCACGTATGGCACGGTCCAGCGCAGCCACCGGGTCCCGGCCGGGGGATTCCCGGTGGCAAACGAGGCGGCGGCCGGGACCGTGGGGGACGTCGAGCCGGACGAGCCGACGGTGAGCGGCAGCCCGTTGGTGTTGCCGCAGTCCATCGCCGAGGCGGCCTCGGGCACATAGGTGGTGCCCACCGGGACGGCGTCGGTGATCACGAACGAGAACCCGCTGGCCGAGGAGAAGTTGCTCCAGCAGACCCGGAACTGCACCGTGTCGCCCGAGGCCGCGACCGAGAGGCGGGGGACCTTGGACAGCTTGATGTCGGCGGCGACGACCAGGACCGCGCCGATGCCGTTGATGGACCCGTCGATCGTGTCCTGCGCCACGATGGTCTGGGAGCCCAGCCGGGTCATCGTGACGTTCAGGAAGATCCGGATCCCGTTCTCGTCGGGCAGGGCGCCGTTGTTGTTGCAGACGCCCGACGACCACGTGAAGTTGTAGGTGTCCATCGGGGTGGCCTCGAGCTTGGACCCGGGGTCGGTCGAGGTGAAGGAGGTCGTCCCGCAGTAGTCGAGCTTGGTGGTGCCGCCGACCTCCCGGACGATGATCGTGATCCAGAAGGACTGGCCGATGAAGACCACCGGCGGGGCGATGATGTCGTAGTGCGTGCCTTGCAGCAGGAAGGGCGCCGTGTACCCCTTTTCCGAGGGCGTACAGGCGATGAACTGGCAGATCACGCTGCCCTGCGCGGGGTTCGGCAGGACCGTGAGCTCGTAGTTGCGCGTATTGGCCGGGGGCGTCAGCTTGGTGAACGACACGGCCTGGTCGGGCCCCGTCGTCGTGTAGCTGGCGCTGTACCCGTCCTGCGAGACGAGCCGGATGGCCATGCCCAGCTTCGAGCAGAAGACGTTGAGGTACTGCGTGCCCTCCACGCAGGCACCGGAGCCGCCGTCGTTGGAGTGGTGCAGCCAGTAGTCGATGCCCGCCTGCAGGCCGCTGGATGGGTGCATGACCGAGCCGCCGGACCAGAGCTGGTACACCCGGATGCCGGTCAGGACCTGGATGGGCCCGCCGGAGATGAGCTCGATCTTCGACAGCACGAGGGAGTTCGCGAGGTCGAAGAACGCGCCGTCGCGCGGATAGACCCGGGGATTGTTCACGGTGGCGAGGCCCGCCGGCACCGTATGGGTCGCCTTCAGCGACCAGGTGCCGATCGTGTCGGTCAGCCCGACGCACATGGGGCTGACGACGATGGTGTTGTTGGGGGTGTACCGCCAGATGCGGTACACCGCGTCGGTGGCGCCCAGATTGCCGATGACCACCTTGTTCACCTGGTTGGCGCCCTGGCAGATGCCGTAGAAGTTCGCGGTGTTGCCCGGCATCGAGACGGTGTTCCCCGTCTCGCGCGTGGGCATGTACGCGGCTTCGTTGTCCGAATGTCCCCCCTGATTGAGCTGCGGGTTGCACAGCATCCCCTGGTTGATGATCAGCGCGGCCTGCGACGACAACGTCCGGTACGCACCCTCGTCGCCCGTGTCCGTCGTCCACGCGTACGCCTGGCTTTCGGGCGCGATGTCGTAGGCGCGGTCGTAGTCCCACGTCAGCGTCCCGTAGTTGAACTTGAACTGGTACACCGTCGTGTCCAGCGCCGGGTCGTAGGTGCCGCCCGAGTTCATGCTCGTGTTGATGAGCGACAGGCTGTCGCCGTTGCCCGGCGGGCCGGGGTCGTTGACGCCGTTCTCGCGCTTCCAGACGTAGTGCATGAACCCGGTGTAGGAGAGCGTGGTGGACGGGCAGTAGGTGTGGTTGTCCTCGTCGTGCGCCACGATGTGGGTCAGGACCTGCCAGAGGACCGGCGAGTTGGAGGTCACCTTGTAGATGAAGTTCGCCGGGAACGTCGGGCAGAACCCGGTGGTGTCCCCGTACGCCGGCCGCGGCGGATCGTACTTGGCGGGGATGCGCTCCACCCGGCACCCGGCCAGGCTGCCCGCCCCGCCGGGGATCGCCCCGAACCCGAGGGCACACGATCCGCTGCCGGGGAAGCCGCCCAGGCAGTCGCCGATCAGGCAGCCGATGGAGGCGGAGACGCCGCCGGTCGTGGACCAGCCCGCGCCCTCGTACTGGATGCCGCGCAGCTCGAACTGCGCCTTCTTGTTCAGCGGGAAGAAGTCGATGAAGAACCCGGGGCAGCTCCCGCCGCCGCCGCCGTATCCGACGTAGCTGGTGTAGGTGGTCGGCAGGACGATCGGGGCGAGGTGGACGAACAGCCGCGGCTGGCCCGAGTGCCCCGTCCCGTTCACGATCCCCGCCCGCCCGTACTCCATGATGCTCATGGTGTTGATGACCGTCCCCTGGGCCTGGGCGGTGGCGTTGACCCGGGACTTCCACTGGAGCGCGAGCGTCATGCCGGGCGGCATGTCGAGGTGCCAGGTCAGGAGCGTCTTGCCCCCGCCGGTCTTGAACCCGGGGGAGGCCGCGGCGCAGCCGGACGGCGTCATCGTCCACCCCGTGCACGGGTCATCGAACCCGTAGTTCGGGCCCCAGACGTCCAGGTCGGTGGGGACGGTGTCCCACAGGTGGACGTCCCACCAGGTCTTCTGCGTCGAGAGGTTGCGGATGAAGATCGAGTACGTCATCTCGTCCGGCGGCTGGCCGTAGCTGGGGGAGAACAGGATGTCGTTGTCCCCGACCTCCCAGAACATGAACCGCTTGATGACCGTGCTGACCGGGGGGTTCACGTTCGACTTGGTCGCGCAGGTCGTGCCGTTGAAGAAGACCTCGGCGGCGTTGTTCAGCCGCTGGCCCTCGGGCGGGGCGACGTCGCCGGAACCCGGCTCGAAGAACTCGCCGTTGCCCCAGTCCACGGAGAGGGAGAACCGGACCTCGCTGGTCGGGCCCCAGGCGGGCAGGTTCGCGGGCACCGGGTTGATCGTCCAGCGCAGCCGCAGCGGCGGCCCGAGGTCGGGATCCCACCCGATGTCGAGGGGGGGCACCGCGGAACCCGGGACGTAGTGGGTGTAGGGCGGCTGGGAGTCCATGATGACCACGTCGGAGAGGGCCGCCGTCCCGGGCTTCCCGTAAAATATTGTATAGGTGATCGTGTCACCCGGCGCCACCGCGGTGTCGGACGAGGTCTTGTAGGTCCAGGCGATCACCGCCGATCCCGAGGTGAGGTCGTAGTACGGGCCGGGTGCGTAGTCGTCGTTGATCGAGCCGTACCCGGGGACCAGGAAGTGGGTGGGGAAGCCCATCGCGAGCGTGGCCAGGTTGGTCGGGCACGGCGCCACGTCCACCCAGACGTCGATGTTGAAGATGCCGCCGCACGCCGGCGCGCCGCACAGGTCCGCGCAGGCCGAGAAGTCCGGGCTCGCGCCGGCCCAGGTCCACGCGTTCATCGGCCCGGCGTCCTCGGTGTACACGCCGGCATAGGTCAGGGTGAGGAGGGCGGACGAGGTCGCGCCGCAGCTCATCTTGACCATGACCGCGGAGAGGTCGCCCGGTCCGGCCGTCCCGAAGTTGGTGACCGTCAGGCCGCGGATGATCTCGGCCCCGGCGCCGCAGGTCGCGGCGTCGCACAACCAGGCCCCGAACGACCCGGCATAGATCGCCTTCCAGTTGGGATAGACGATGGACGGGGGATCCTGGCCGTTGGACCAGATGTCGTTGAAGATATGGTCGGCGCGGGCGGGGGGGGCCGCCAGCAGGGCCAGGGTCAACGCCAGGCCGGTCCGGATTTGTGCCGCCCACCCCGATTGTCTGGTCAAACGCATCCCCCCGTCGCCCCGCCCCTGCCATCCACTGTACGCCGGGGGGGCCGCCTTGTCACCCGAACCGGAAAAACCTGCCGAGGGAAGGATTTGAACCTTCACGGGGTTGCCCCCGGAGGATTTTGAGTCCTCTGCGTCTGCCGTTTCGCCACCCCGGCCGGATCGACCCCTCAATCATAGCCAATCGCGCGCATTGACAGCCTCCGGACGCATTCATAGGATAGGCAGGTTGTCCGACCGGAACCGCGGCGCGGCGCGGGACCCGGCGGGCCGGGAGACAGGAGGACGTATGGCCAAGTACGCGATCGGGGTGGATTACGGGACGGAATCGGGGCGGGCGCTCCTCGTGGACGTGAAGAACGGCCGCGAGCTCGCCTCCGCGGTCCACAAGTACGCCAACGGCGTCATTGACCGGGTCCTCCCGGGGACGCAGGTCAAGCTGGCGCCGGACTGGGCGCTCCAGGACCCGAACGACTACCTCGAGGTCATGCGCAAGACCGTCCCGGCGGTCCTGAAGGCCGCCCGGGTTTCCCCGGCCGACGTCATCGGGATCGGGACCGACTTCACCGCCTGCACCATGCTCCCGGTGGACGAGCACGGCACCCCCTTCTGCATGCTCCCGAAGTGGCGCTCCCGGCCGCACGCGTGGGTGAAGCTCTGGAAGCACCACGCGGCCCAGGCCGAGGCCGACACCCTCAACCGCGTCGCCGCGGAGCGCGGCGAGCCGTGGCTCAAGCTCTACGGCGGGAAGATCTCCTCGGAGTGGATGCTGCCGAAGATCATGCAGATCCTCGACGAGGATCCCGAGATCTACAGGGCGGCCGCCCGGTTCATGGAGGCGGCGGACTGGATCGTCCTGCAGCTCACGGGCCTGGAGCGGCGCAACTCCTGCACCGCCGGGTACAAGGCGATCTGGCACAAGCAGCACGGCTACCCGAACCGCGAGTTCTTCAAGGCGCTCGACCCGCGGCTCGAGGCGGTCGTCGAGGAGAAGCTCGGGACGGAGATCGTGCCCCTGGGGCAGAAGGCGGGGGAGATCACGAAGACGGCGGCGGCGCTCACGGGGCTGAAGGAAGGCACGGCGGTCTCGGTGGGCAACGTGGACGCGCACGTCTCGGTCCCGGCGGCGGGCATCACCGAGCCGGGGAAGCTGCTCATGATCATGGGCACCTCCACCTGCCACATGGTGCTGGGCACCGAGGAGCACGTGGTGCCGGGCATGTGCGGCGTCGTCGAGGACGGGATCCTGCCGGGATTCCAGGGGTACGAGGCGGGCCAGTCGTGCGTGGGGGACCACTTCGCCTGGTTCGCGAATCACGCCGTGCCCGCGGCCTACGAGGCCGAGGCGAAGAAGCGCAAGCTCAGCATCCACGACCTGCTGGTTGAGAAGGCGGCCAGGCTGGACGTGGGCGAGAGCGGGCTGGTGGCGCTCGACTGGTGGAACGGCAACCGGTCGGTGCTGGTGGACGTGGACCTGACCGGGCTGCTCGTGGGCGCCACGCTCCAGACCCGGCCGGAGGAGATCTACCGGGCGCTGATCGAGGCCACCGCGTACGGGACGTACGTGATCGTGGAAAACTTCGAGAAGCACGGGGTCCCGGTGGAGGAGCTGTACGCCGCCGGCGGCCTGCCGGAGCGCAACGAGTTCCTGATGCAGGTCTACGCGGACGTCACGGGCCGGGTCATCAAGGTGGCCCGCTCCGCGCAGACCCCCGCGCTGGGGTCCGCCCAGTTCGGGGCCGTGGCCGCGGGCGCGAAGCGCGGCGGGTACGACTCGATCTTCGACGCCGCGAAGAAGATGGGCGGGGTCAAGGACAAGGTGTTCAAGCCGCGCGCCCGTGAGCACCGCCTGTACCGCCGGCTGTTCGAGGAGTACCTCGTGCTGCACGACACGTTCGGCCGCGGCGCCAACGACGTCATGAAGCGGCTCAAGAAGTACAAGGCCGAGGTCGCGCGGGCCGGCGCCCATGGCTGACCGCCGCCGGGCCGCCGCGCCGGGCCGGACGCTGCTGCTCCCGGAGCTGCGGGCGGAGGTCTGCCGCCTCAACTGCGAGCTACCGCGGCACGGGCTGGTGACCTGGACCTCCGGGAACGTGAGCGTGCGCGACCCCAGGAGCGGGTACGTCGTGATCAAGCCGTCCGGGGTGAAGTTTGAGGACCTCACGCCGGCCGACCAGGTCGTCGTGGACCTGGACGGCAACGTGGTGCAGGGCACGCGGAACCCCTCGGTGGACGCCCCGACGCACCTGTATATCTACCGCAAGCGGCCGGACGTGAACGGGATCATCCACACGCACTCCAATTTCGCCACGGCGTTCGCGGCCAACGGGAAGCCGATCCCGGTGTACCTGACCGCGATGGCGGACGAGTTCGGGGGGCCGATCCCGTGCGGCCCGTACGCCATGATCGGCGGCGAGGCGATCGGGCAGGCCGTCGTCGAGCACATCGGGACCTCGCCCTCGATCCTGCTCAAGAGCCACGGGGTGTTCGCGATCGGGAAGACCGGCGAGGCGGCGCTCAAGGCGGCGGTGATGACCGAGGACGTGGCGCGGACCGTCTTCTACGCCCTCCAGCTCGGCCAGCCGGAGGTGCTGCCGCCGGCCGAGGTGGCGCGGGCCTACCGCCGGTACACCGACAAGTACGGGCAGCGGGGGGCGGTGCCCGCGAAACTGGACAAGTCCACATGAGCGCCCGGAGGCCGTCGTGAAATTCGACCGCGTGGCGCAGATTGACGAGGTCTCGGACAAGCGGGTCCGGCTCATCAAGCTGATGAAGGACCGCGGGTGGGGCGCGATCGTCCTCACGCGGCGGCACAACTTCGCCTGGGCCTCCGGCGGATCGGACAACCACGTGCGGCACGCCTCGGACCTGGGCGTGGCCTCGCTGATCTTCTTTGCCGACGGCCGGAAGGTGGTCCTGACGAGCAACATCGAGGCGCCGCGGATCATGGGCGAGGAGATGGGCGGCCTCGGGTTCGAGCTGCAGGAAATCCAGTGGTTCCAGCCGCGGGACCGGTCGGAGGCCCTCAGCTCCGTCCTGCGCGGCATCCGGGCCGCGTCCGACGACGGGACGCCGGGTACCGACGACGTGGAGCCGTACATGCCGTTCCTCAGGATGCGGCTCACGCGCCACGAGCTGGCGAAGTACCGGGCGCTGGGGAAGGCGACGGGGCTGGGCATCGCCGAGGTCTGCCGGAAGATCGTGCGGGGCATGACGGAGGAGGACATCGCCGGGCAGGTGTTCGCCACGATGCAGTCGCGCAGCATCAAGTCCACGGTCATGCTGGTCGCCGCCGACGAGCGGATCCTCAAGTACCGCCACCCCATCCCGACGCCGGCGAAGGTGAAGAACGCCGTCATGGTGGTCGCCTGCACGCGCCGCTGGGGGCTGGTGTGCTCGATCACCCGGCTGGTGCATTTCGGGAAGCTCCCGCCCGAGCTGCGCCACCGGCACGATGCCACGGCCTACATTGACGCGACGTTCATCAACGCCACGCGGCACGGGGCGCCGATGGTCGAGATCTTTGAGAAGGCCCGGGCGGCCTACGCCGAGCGGGGCTTCCCGAACGAGTGGCGGCACCACCACCAGGGCGGCCCCACGGGGTACCTCGAGCGGGAATTCACGGTGAATCCCGAGACCCAGAAGGAGTTCAAGGCCGAGACCAACATGGCCTTCGCCTGGAACCCCTCGATCGCGGGGACCAAGTCCGAGGACACGATCCTGGTGACGGCCAAGGGCCCGGAAGTCCTCACCGCCTCGCCCGGCTGGCCGATGCTCAAGGTGTCCGCCGGCGGCCGGGTGGTGGCCCGGCCCGACTGGCTCGTCAAGGGATGACCGCGAAGCGCAGGACGCCCGGAAAACGCCGGTCCACCAGGGTGATGGAGAAGCTCACCGTGCGGAGGGGGGACGGCAGGGCGTTCCATTTTTACCGGTTCATCCCCAGGCGGAAGGCACGGTGAGGATCCTCATTACCGGCGGGGCCGGATTCATCGGCTCCAATATCGCCGACGCCTACCTCGCCGCGGGACACACCGTCGAGGTGCTCGACTGGCAGGCGGACCGCAAGAAGGCCAACGTGGCGGCGGGGATCCGGGCGCACCACCTGGATATCAACGATCCGACGGTCGAGCAGGTCTTCCGGGACGGCAAGTTCGACGTCCTGAACCACCATGCCGCCCAGATGTCCGTCCCGGTCTCGGTCAAGGACCCCATCCTGGATGCGACGACCAACATCCTGGGCGTGCTCCGGCTGCTCCAATACGCCACCGCGACGGGCGTCAAGAAGGTGATCTTCGCCTCTTCGGGGGGCACGGTCTACGGCAACAGCGAACGGCAGCCCGTGACCGAGGAGATGCCGTTCGACGCCTCGTCGCCGTACGGGGTGGCCAAGGTGGCGACTGAACTGTACCTCCGGACGTGGAGGGCGAACCACGGGCTGCGGTTCACCGCGCTGCGGTATGCCAACGTCTACGGCCCCCGGCAGGACGCGCACGGGGAGTCCGGGGTCGTGGCGATCTTCCTGGAGCGGATGCTGGCGGGCGGGGCGATTACCATCCACGGGGACGGGGAGTTCATGCGGGACTACGTCTACGTGGGCGACGTGGCCCGGGCCAACGTGCTGGCGCTGGAGCAGGGGGACGGGGAGGGGATCAATATCGGGACCGGGGTGGAGACCAGCACGAACACCCTGTTCCGCACCTTGAAGGCGATCACCGGCGCCGCGACGCCGGAGGTGCACGGGCCGGAGCGCCCGGGCGACGTGCGCCGGTCCTGCATCGCGTGGGCGAAGGCGCAGCGCGTCCTGGGGTGGGCGCCGCAGGTCGGGCTCGAGGCAGGGTTGAAGAAAACCGTCGAGTGGTTCAGGTCGCGCGGGACGACGGGGCACTAGTGGGCAACGACCTCACCCCGTCCGCGCGATGGCCCCGGGAGTTCCCCTCTCCCTCCCGGGAGAGGGGAAGGACGGAAGCGGATGTCTGAGTTGAGGTGGAATCCGCTGCTGGAGGAGTGGGTGGCGGTGGCGTCGCACCGGCAGGTGCGGCCGATCTCGCTCGGAGGCAAGACGGACACCCAGGGGTGCCCGTTCTGCCCGGGCGGCGCGGAGGGGCTGAACGCGCCGTACGAGATCGTCGCCTTCGAGAACAAGTTTCCCTCGTTCGCCCCGGATGAGACGGTCCGGCCGCGGACACTGTCCAACGGCCTCTACAAGACCGGCCGTGGGAAGGGCATCTGCGAGGTCGTCCTGTACTCCGACAAGCACGACTCCACACTGGCAGGGGAGACGGTCGACCATATCTACAACCTCGTCCGGGTCTGGACCGACCGGTACCGGGAGCTGGCCGCCAAGCCCTTCATCAAGTACGTTTACATCTTCGAGAACAAGGGCGAGGTGGTGGGGGTGACGCTCAAGCACCCGCACGGCCAGATCTACGCCTTCCCGTTCATCCCGCCCAAGGTCGCGACCGAACTCGCGGCGGAGCGGCGGTACATGCGCCGGCACCGCCGGTGCCTGGTGTGCGACATCGTCCGGGATGAGGTCAGGGGCAAGGCCCGGCTGGTCGCGGCGAACCGGTCCTTCGTCGCGTACATCCCGTTCTTCGCCCGGTACCCGTACGAGATCCACATCGCCAGCCGCCGGCATCTCGGGCACCTCGGGCAGATGACGGATGCCGAACACCGGAGCCTGGCGGAGGTCCTGAAGGTGGTCCTGGTGAAATACGACCGGTTGTACGGGTTCTCCTTCCCGTACATCATGCTGATGCACCAGGCGCCGACGGACGGGCAGCCGCACCGGTCGCACCACTTCCACATCGAGTTCTATCCGCCGCACCGGTCGCGGGACAAGATCAAGTACCTCGCCGGGTGCGAGGCGGGGGCGGGAACGTTCATCACCGACACGATTCCCGAGGCCAAGGCCGCCGAGCTGCGGAAGCTGCGGTGAAGGCCGCCCTGGCCGGCGCACGGCTGGACGCCGCGCTCGGCCACCTCGCCCGGCCGCTGCGCGAGTTCGCCACGACACATCCGGGGCTCGCGCTGGCCGGGGGCGCGGTCCGCGACGTGCTGCTGGGCCGGCCCATCCACGATGCCGACATCGCCGTCACCCGGGGCCACGCGATCCGGATCGGGAAGGCGTTCGCGGACCGGGCCGGCGGCGCGCTGGTGATCCTCGGCCAGCAGCGGCTGATCCGGGTCCAGCTCAAGGACGCCACCGTGGATTTCACCCCGCTGCGGGCGAAGGACCTCGATGCCGACCTTCGGGCGCGGGATTTCACGGTCAACGCGATGGCGATCCCGCTGCCGTGGGACGATCCGGTGGAGGTGGTGGATCCGCTGGGAGGCCGCGCGGATCTCGCCGCGCGGCGGCTCCGGGCATGCTCGGGACACTCGTTCCGGGACGACCCCATCCGCCTCTGGCGCGCGCACCGGCAGGCGGTCCAGCTCGGCCTGGCGATGGACCCGGCGACGCGCAAGCTCGTGCAGCGCGATGCGCGGCTGGTGGCGAAGGCGGGCGGGGAGCGCCTGCGCGACGAGCTGTTCAAGCTGCTGGGGGCGCCGGGCGCGGCGCGGGGGCTGGCCGCGGCCCGGGCGTCGGGGGTGCTGCTCGCGTCCCTGCCGGAACTCAAGCCCATGCAGGCCGTGAAGCTCAAGGGCCGCACGCCCATTGACGTGCTCGCGCACACCCTTGACGCGATCGCCCAGCTGGAGCCGGTGATCAGGGGCCTGCCGAAGGCGGCCCCGCTGGACCACGCCGAGATCGCGGCCCACCTGGCGATGGAGCCGGTTCCCGGCCGCTCCCGCCGCGCCCTCCTCGGGCTCGCGGTCCTCCTCCACGACATCGCCAAGCCGGAGACCGCCTCGGTGAATCCGGCGGGCGACGTCCACTTCTTCCAGCACGAGTCCATCGGGGCCAGGGCGGCCGCCGTCCTGCTGCGCAAGCGGCTCAAGTTCGCCGAGCCGGAGGTGGCCGCGGTGACACGCCTGATCGCGCTGCACCTGCGGCCGGGATACCTGGCCGCGCAACGGGAGGCCTCGGACAAGGCCGCCTACCGGCTGATCCGGGACGCGGGGGAGGAGGTGCTGGAACTCCTCCTCCATGCGCAGGCGGACCGGCTGGCGACCCGGCACGGGCTGCGCATCACCGCCCGGCGGCACCGGGCCATGGTGGACCGGATCCTGGGGCTGCGGCGGGCGATGCGGGACCGGCAGCCCGCGGTCCGGTACCTGGACGGCCATGCCGTGATGAAAGCCTTCAAAATGAAGCCCGGACCGGCCGTGGGGGAGGCCCTCCGGGCGGTGGACGAGGCGGTGGCCCTGGGCCGGGTCCGGACCCGGGCGGAGGCCCTCGCCGTGGCCCGCAAGGCCCTTGACCGGCCCGGAACGCGGATGCTATAGTGTCCGGGTCCAAAATTCTGGCGCGTTCCGGTGCGTAATGCTCCCATTTCCACCTGAAGGAGTCCCAAGCAGACCATGAGCACGACATTCTTGACCTCGGCCCAGGCCCGCAAGGCCAAGGGATGGGTGACGGTGGACGCCGCCGGCCAGTCCCTCGGCCGCGTGGCGTCGCGCATCGCCCTCATCCTGCGCGGGAAGCACCGCCCGAACTTCACGCAGCACGCGGATTCCGGCGACTACGTCATCGTCCTCAACGTGGAAAAGCTCAGGCTGACCGGCGACAAGCTGAACCAGAAGTTCATGAAGCGGTATTCGGGATATCCCGGCGGCCTCAAGCTCCTGCCCTACAAGGACCTCATGGTGACGCATCCGGACAAGGTGCTGCGCCGCGCGGTCTGGGGCATGCTGCCCCGCACGGTCCTGGCCCGGCGCCAGATCCGCGCCCTCAAGATCTACTCGGGCAACGCGCATCCGCACCAGGCCCAGATGCCGAAGGTGCTGACGACGCGCAAGGGCCTCCTGGTGCCGGCATGAGCGCGGACGAGGCCCTTCTCCCGGCGGCGGTGCCCGCGGCGGAGACCCTCGGCGAGGCCGCGGGCCTCGAGGCGGCTCCCGCGGCGGCGGCCCCCAAGGCCGCGCCCCGCGCGATGACCTCGTCCAGCCGTCGCGACGGCGACCGGGCCACCGGGGTCGGGCGCCGCAAGACGGCCGTCGCGCGCATCGTCCTCAAGCCCGGCACCGGCAAGTGGTCCATCAACGAGAAGGAACCCAAGGACTACTTCAAGCGGGCCAAGCTGATCGACGAGATCCACCAGCCCTTCGGCGTCACCGGCACGCAGAACCGTTTCGACGTTTCCGCCATCGTCACCGGCTCCAGCCTGGCCTCGCAGGCCGGCGCGGTGCGGCTGGCGATCGCCCGGGCCCTGGCGGCCTGGCAGCAGGATTTCCGCCCGGCGCTGTCGACGGGCCACCTGCTGACGCGCGATCCGCGCATGGTCGAGCGCAAGAAGTACGGCATCCGCGGCGCGCGCCGTCGCCCGCAGTGGACCAAGCGCTGAACCTTCCGTTTCCCATGTCCCGTCCGGCCGTCGCCTGAACCGGCCACCCAAGGAGGCTTCCTCGTGAGCGAGCGCACTCTTTTCACGTCCGAGTCCGTGACCGAAGGCCATCCCGACAAGATCTGCGACCAGATCTCCGACGCCATCCTCGACGACATCCTCGCGCAGGACCCCAAGGGCCGCGTGGCCTGCGAGGCCATGATCACCACCGGCGTGGTCTACATCGCCGGCGAGATCACGACCACCGGGTATGCGGACGTCCCGACCATCGTGCGACGGACGATCCAGCACGTGGGGTACGAGAACGCGCGGCACGGGTTCGACTACCACACCTGCGGCGTCATCACGGCGATCCAGAAGCAGTCGCCGGACATCGCGATGGGCGTGGACCGCGGCGGCGCCGGGGACCAGGGCATGATGTTCGGCTACGCGGTGCGCGACACCGAGGAGCTGATGCCGATGCCGATCATGCTCGCGCACAAGCTCGTGCGCCGGCTCTCGGACGCGCGGCGGCGCAACGTCCTCAAGTTTCTCCGGCCCGACGGCAAGTCGCAGGTTTCGGTGGAGTACGTGGACGGCAAGCCGGTGCGCGTGGACACGGTGGTCATCTCGACCCAGCACCACCCGGATGTGACGCACAAGAAGCTGAAGGAAGGCGTGATCGAGGAGATCATCAAGAAGATCGTCCCGAGGCACATGCTCGACGCGAAGACCAAGTACCACGTGAACCCGACGGGCAGCTTCGTGGTGGGCGGGCCGCAGGGCGACACGGGGCTGACGGGGCGCAAGATCATCGTGGACTCCTACGGCGGCATGGGCCGGCACGGGGGCGGCGCGTTCTCCGGCAAGGACCCCTCGAAGGTGGACCGGTCGGCGTGCTACGCGGCGCGGTACGTGGCCAAGAACGTGGTGGCGGCCGGCCTGGCGGACCGCTTCGAGGTGCAGCTTGCGTACGCCATCGGCGTCGCCGAGCCGGTCTCGATCTCCGTGGAGACCTACGGGACGGAGCGGGTGCCGCCCGCGCTGATCCTCCAGCTCATCCGCAAGCACTTCGACCTCACGCCGCGCGGGATCATCGGGCACCTCAAGCTGCGGCGCCCCATCTACACGAAGACCGCCGCGTTCGGCCACTTCGGGCGGACGGAGCCGACGTTCACGTGGGAGAAGACGGACAAGGCCGCGGCGCTGCGCCACGGCGCGGGGATCTGACGATGAGCGGACACGTCCGGGACCTGTCGCTCGCCGCCAAGGGCCGCGAGCGCGTGGATTGGGCCGCCGAGAACATGCCCGTGGTGGCGCAGATCCGGCGCCGCTTCCTGGCGACCAAGCCGCTCCGGGGCAAGCGCATCGCCGCCTGCCTGCACGTGACCACCGAGACGGCGAACCTCATGCTGGCGCTGCGCGACGGGGGCGCCGAGGTGCGCTGCTGCGCCTCCAATCCGCTGAGCACGCAGGATGACGTGGCGGCCTACCTGACGCGCGACGAGGCCATCCCGACGTACGCGGTGCACGGGACCGACACGCGCGGGTACTACGAGGACATCGAGGGGGCGCTGGGCCACAAGCCGAACCTCACGATGGACGACGGCGCGGACCTGGTGACCCTGATCCACACGAAGCGGCGGGACCTCCTGCGCGGCGTGTTCGCGGGCACCGAGGAGACGACCACGGGCGTCATCCGCCTGCGGGCCATGGCCGAGCACGGCAAGCTGGCCTTCCCGATGATCGCGATCAACGACGCACAGACGAAGTACCTGTTCGACAACCGGTACGGGACGGGGCAGTCGGCGATGGACGGGATCATCCGGGCGACCAACATCCTCATCGCGGGCCGGAAGGTCGTCGTGGCGGGGTACGGGTGGTGCGGCCGGGGCGTCGCGCAGAAGGCGCGGGGGCTGGGCGCGCACGTGATCGTCACCGAGGTGGACGCGCACCGGGCGCTCGAGGCCGCCATGGACGGGTTCGACGTGATGCCGATGGCCGCGGCGGCGCGCGAGGGGACGGTGTTCATCACTGTGACGGGCGACATGTCGGTCATCCGCCGGGAGCACCTGCTGGCCATGCCGGACGGGGCGATCATCGCCAACGCCGGCCATTTCAACGTGGAGATCGACATCGAGGCGCTGGAGAAGATCGCGAAGGGGAAGCGGGTCCTCCGCGGGGTCGTCACCCAGTACGCCATGAAGAACGGCAAGACCCTCAACCTGATCGGGGAAGGCCGCCTGGTCAACCTGGCCGCGGCCGAAGGGCACCCGGCCAACGTGATGGACATGAGCTTCGCCAACCAGGCGCTCTCGGTGGAATACCTCGTGAAGAAGGGCCGGACCCTGCGGAAGCAGGTGTACCCGGTCCCGCACGACATCGACCGGAACGTGGCGGTCCTGAAGCTCAAGGCCATGGGGATCCCCATCGACTCCCTCACGAAGGCGCAGGCCAAGTACCTCAGCTCGTGGGAGTTCGGAACGGCCTGACGCCGCCCGGCCCCGCGCCCCGCGCAACGGGGAGGAGCGCCCGCCCGGCTCCTCCCCGTGCGCATCTTCCGGGCCGGATTTTCTGTTGTAGAATCAGTCCTGACATGACCCGACCACGCCCCGACGCCAAGGAGGTCCCAGCCATGCACCGACTCCTTTCGTTCCTTGCGATCCCGCTCCTGCTTGCCTGGCCGGTCCCGGGGCATGCCTTCAGCCCCGAGGCGCGGGGGACGGCGATGGGCGGGTCCTTCAGCCAGTTCGCCTCGGGCGCCGAGGGACTCTGGTGGAACCAGGCCGTCCTGAACCGGCCCTCCCTGCTGTCGGCCGTCCTCGGGGGCGGGCTGGAGGGCGGGAACAACGCCCTGACGATCAACCGGATCGTCGGCATCGTGGAGAACAACGCCACCGCCAAGTCCGACGCCGTCAAGGACATCAAGGCGAAGGGGAAGTGGGAGGCGCGGATCGAGGCGGGCGGGGCCGCCGGGATCACGGTGCTCGGCGTGGGCCTCGGGGTCTTCCCGCATGCGCTGGTGTCCGCGGAGGATGTCAGCCCCGATGCGGCGGAGTATGCCCTCAACGGCGCGGTCCCGCTCGTCGCGGGCCGGCACTACCTCTTCAAGGGCACGTTCACCCGCGCGGTCTATACGGACATCGTGGCCGGCTACTCCCATGCGCTCCCGACGTTCATCCCGGGGGTGTCGCTGGACGCGGGCGGCGGGCTCAAGTACATCCTCGGGACCGACTACGACTATGTGAAGACGGTCCAGGACTTCACGACCGGGCCCGGCCCGGTGCCCTCGTCCGATTCCCGCCACGTCACCGCGAGCCAGGGGGCCGGGTTCGCCGCGGACCTCGGGCTGCAGGGCTCGATCCTGGGCGCGGTGAAGGCCTCGATCACCGCGCGGAACCTGGGGGCGAAGATCACCTGGAAGAACGCCGCGGTCCAGTCCGGCTACTTCGACCAGTCCACCCTCAAGTTCGTCTCCACCACGAAGTACCAGGACGAGAGCCAGACCCTCCCGACGATCATCTCGGCCGGGGCGGGCGGCACGATCCCCATCGTCGGGACCTCCGTCGGCGTGCAAGGCGACTACGACACCACGCACAGCGAGTTCACGGCCCACCTCGGGGTGGAGCAGAGCATCGCGGGCATCCTGGCGTTCCGGGCCGGCTACCGGACGGGGGCCGGGCCCGCGCCCGCGCAGGTGACGTTCGGCCTGGGCGTCGGGGCGATCATCGCACACCTGGACCTCGGCGGCGGCCTGGCGCTGAACGGCAAGGGCGGGTCGGCGGCGATCTCGGCAAACCTGAATATCTGAGCGTGACGGGGCGCGCGTGAGCGACACGCCACCGGAGGCGCTGGCGGAGGAAGGGCTCGCGGAGATCGGGAAGGCCGCCACTCCCGAGGCCCTGGAAGCGGCGCGGATCGCGCTGCTCGGGCGCAAGAGCCCGCTCATGGCCCGGCTCAAGGCCCTGGGCACGCTGCCGCCCGAGGAGCGCCGGGCCGGGGGCGCCCGCCTCAACGAGGTGAAGGCCCGGCTGGAGGACGCGCTGCGGGCGCGGGGCGAGGCCCTGGCGGGCGGCGCCCCGGCCGGCGCGGTCGACGTCTCGCTCCCCCCGCCGGCCCCGGTGCACGGCAGCCCCCATCCCATCCCGCTGGTGATGGACGAGGTCGTGGCGGCGTTCACCCGCCTCGGGTTCGAGCGCGCCGAGGGGGCCGAGGTCGTGAGCGAGCACGACAACTTCGATTTCCTGAACACGCCGGCCGACCATCCCGCCCGCGACATGCAGGACTCGTTTTACCTGGACCGTCCGGACGGCCCGGGCGGCCGCCGGATGCTCCGGGCGCACACCTCGGCGATGTGGCGCACGGAGATGGAGCGCCGGGACCCGCCGCTGCGGCTGGTCTGCCCGGGCCGCGTCTACCGCCGCGATCCCGCGGACGCCACCCATTCGCCGGTCTTCCACCAGGTCGAGGGCCTGTGGGTGGACGACACCTGCCGGTTCTCCGACCTCAAGGGGGTCCTGTCGGCCTTCCTGCGCGAGTTCTTCGGCGCCGAGCTGGGCGTGCGGTTCGAGCCGCGATATTTCCCGTTCACGGAGCCCTCGACGGAGGTCTCGATCGAGTGCACGTCCTGCCGGGGCCGCGGCTGCCGGGCCTGCGGGCGCTCGGGCTGGCTCGAGATCCTGGGGGCGGGCATGGTCCACCCCGCGATCCTGGCCCGGGCGGGCCGCGGGTACGCCGCCGCCGGGGTCCGCGGGTTCGCCTTCGGGATGGGGGTGGAGCGGCTGGCGATGCTGAAATACCGCGTGGCCGACATGCGCTGGCTCTACGACAACGACCTGCGCGTGCTCGCGCAGTTCCGCGGCTAGGAGGGGCGTCCGCGTGGGGATCAAGCCCGGGCAGATGCTGGACCGGTACAAGGCGGTGCAGGAGATCGGGTCCGGCTCCTTCGGCAGCGTCTGGCTGGCCGAGGACACCTGGCTGAACAAGCGGGTGGCGCTCAAGATCCCGCACAACCAGGGGCTGGACTTCAACAAGCTCCTAGCCGAGCCCAAGCTGCTCGCCGCCCTCGACCACCCGAACATCATCAAGCTCCTGACCGTCGAGAAGACGCCCGACGCGATGTTCCTGGTCATGGAGTTCGTGGAGGGGCGGAGCCTGCGGGACCGGCTCAACCAGGCGGCCCTGCCCGTGCCCGAGGCGGTCGGGATCGCCCGCGCGATCCTCGACGCCCTGGCCCATGCCCACCAGAAGGGGGTCGTACACCGGGACCTCAAGCCCGCCAACATCCTGCTGACCCCGGCCGGGCAGGTGAAGATCACCGACTTCGGGACGGCCCACGCCCTGCGCTCGGGGGAGGAGACGGTGGCGGCCGGGACCCTCTTCTACATGTCCAAGGAACAGCTCCTCGGGCGCGTCCTGCCGGCGTCGGACGTGTACAGCGTCGGCGTGATCCTCTACGAGATGCTCACCGGCAAGCTGCCCTTCACCGACGACACGGGATCCAAGGTGATCCAGAAGATCCTCTCCGCCGAGGCCGCCCCGGCGGTCGAGCGGGTGAATCCGGCGGTGCCGGCGGCGCTGGGCGCCATCGTCGCGCGGGCGCTGGACCGGGACCTGGCCCGGCGGTACAAGCGCGCCGAGGACATGATCGAGGCCCTCGACGCCTGGTCCGCGGGGAAGCCGGTGCCCGACGCCCCCGCCCCGCCGCCCCCGCCGCATCCCGCGTACGACCAGCTCTCGCGCAAGGCCCCGCGGCTGGCCGAGACGCTCGGGCACACCCACGTGTTCGCCTACCACGCGGCCTACGGGGGGCGGGGCCGCGGCAACGGCCAGATGATGCTGCCGACCAGCGTCGCCGTGGACGGGGCCGGGCGGCTCTTCGTGGCGGACGCAATCCGGGCCGACGTGCAGCTCCTGGACCGCGAGGGGCGGTATGTCCGCCGGATCGGGAGCGAGGGCACCGTCCTGGACGAGGGCGTGCGGTTCCTGAATCCGAGCGCGGTGGTCGTGGACCGGCAGAACCGGGTCTACGTGGCGGACACCAAGAACAGCCGCATCCAGGTCACCACCGAGCACGGCGACCTCGTCCTGCAGTTCGGACGCCCCCTGGTCGTGATGGGGCTGCACGACGAGCACGGGACGATCGGGTTCAACTACCCCCGCGGCCTGGCCCTCGACCCGGAGGAGGGGCTGCTGTACGTGGCGGATACGGGCAACAACCGCCTCCGGCTGTTCAACACCGAAGGCGCCCCGATCCAGACGTTCGGCACGCGGGGCGACCGGCCGGGGGAGTTCAATGCACCGCTCGGGCTCGCCGTGGGCGGCGCCGGCCGGCTGTACGTCGCGGACAGCCAGAACCACCGGATCCAGGTCTTCGACCGGGGGTTCCGGTACGTCGAGTCGTTCGGCAAGCGCGGCAACGGCCCGGGCGAGTTCTACCATCCGCCCACCCACGTCGCGGTGACCCTCCACGGGGAGGTCCTGGTGTGCGACGACTCCGACCGGATGCAGGTGTTTTCCGACGCGGGGAAGTTCCTGGCGTACGTCACCGGGCCCCGGGCGGCCTCGCCGACCCCCAAGTACTTCGCGGCGGCGTTCTTCGAGGGGCAGGACCTCTATGCGGTGGACGAGAACGGGTGCCAGGTGCACCATTTCGCGTTCCGGGAGAAGGAGAAGGGGACATGATCGAGGGGGAGCTGCGGGTGCGGCGCAAGGACGGCCATGAGGACACGATCGTCATCGCGCGGTCGCCGTTCACGCTGGGGCGGTCCGGTGCGGACGTGAACCTGGACGATACCGCCGTGTCGCGCCGGCACTGCGAGATCGTCGAGGTCAACGGGGGCTGGGTCCTGCGGGACCTGGGGAGCTCGAACGGGACCTACGTCAACGGCGCGAAAATCACCGAGCACCCGCTCGTGGACGGGAACCGCGTGAAGCTCGGGCAGACGGAGCTGGTGTTCCGGCTGCGCGTCATGCCCGCGGCCGGGGCGCCGGTCGCCGCCGGGCCCGGCGGCATGAACCTGGCCGAGGACACGGCGCTCTGGAACCTCATCGAACTGAGCGTGGCTGCGGGCGAGCCCGGCCCGTGGATGAAGGGGTACCTGGAGGCGCTGCTGAAGCGGTTCCGGTCCGAGCGCGGGTTCATCGTCCAGCACGAGCGGCTGACCGGGGCGCTCAAGCCGCTCGTGACGGTCTCGATGGACTTCGTGGCCCCGTCCCCGGACGGCGAGCGCGCGTTCTCGCACTCGATCGCCGAGCAGGCCCTCCAGTCCCGCCGCGCGGTCAGCACGACGGACGCGGACGTGGATCCGCGCTTCCGGGACGCGACCAGCGTCGCCAAGTACGACATCAACGCGGTCCTGTGTGCCCCGGCGCGGTGGCAGGGGGAGGCCGTCGGGGTGGTCTACCTCGAGCGGGTCATCAGCGAGAGCCCGTATACGGACGAGGATGCCCAGCACCTCCAGGACCTGGCCGACCTGCTGGGCGTGGCCATGATGGCGTGGCGCGGCAGCGTGATGGAGTCGAAGGAGGCCTGGGAGCGCGAGGTGCTGGCGCGGAACTTCCCCGAGCCCGCCGTCCATGCCCTCCTCCGGGCCGGCGGGGCCTCCTCGTTCAAGCGGCAGGCCCGCGAGGTCGGGGTGCTGGTGGTCCACCTCTCCAAGATGAGCGACCTGATCAACGGGCTGCAGGACGAGCCCTGGAAGATGCTCAGCCAGTTCTACGCCCAGATGCATGAGATCCTCTTCCGGCACGGGGGGGCGCTGGTGTCCGGGGACTGCGCCCAGTTCGGGACCTTCGAGGACGATGCGGGGGAGTTCCAGGGCGAGGCGATCCGGGCCGCGGTGGAGATCCAGCGGGTGGCGCGGCCCCTGGTGAACCGGCTGGCCCGGGAGATGAAGCTGTCCCTGTCGGTCGGGATCGGGGTGGCCTCCGGGCAGGTGCTGACGGGGTATTTCGGGGCCGGCCAGCGGGTGGATTTCCAGGGGTTCGGCGAGGTCTATACCGTCGCCCGGGGCACCGCCTTCCAGGCCGAGGACGGCGAGGTGCTGGTCGAGCAGAACACCTTCAACAAGGTCCGGCTCTACTTCACCACCCACCGGATCGCCCCGGTCTCCCTGACCGGGGTGGCCCGCCAGATCCAGCTCTACCGGGTGGTGCCCTTCTGAGTTGACAAGGGTCAATCGGTTTTGATATACCTGAATCAGCCGGAATTTCGTGGGTGAACCAGCGGCTACACCGGGGGTGAGCACACACACATGGCGAAGAAGAAGAAGGGAAAGGACAAGGACAAGAAGAAGAAGTGATCGACGCCAAGGCAGGCGCGAACGGCACCGGAACTCCGGTGCCGTTTGCGTTTGCGACCCCCTTTCCGCCCCGCCCCCGCGGCGGGGCCGCCGGCCGCTGACCCGCCCGCCCGTCCGCCCATGACCCCCGAGTCCCTGCTTCCGCGCCGGCTGGCCGGCCTCGGCGTACTCTTCCTGGCCGGCCTCGGGCTGATCGCCCTGGCCCTGCGCGACCACTCGGGCGAGGTGGGCCTCGTCCTGGGGAACAACCTCGCCGACCTGTTCGGGGCGTGCGCGTACGCGTGGCCCGCCCTCGGCGTCCTGGCGGGCCTGCGGCTGCTGCGGGGGGAGCGGCTGGGGGACCACTGGCGCAGCCTCGCGGGCTACGCGCTGGTGTATGCCGCGGTGGAGCTGGTGGCCGGGGCGGTCCCGGAACCGTGGAATACGGCGGCGGCCGGCGCCGTGGGCCGGGCCATGGCCGCCGCGACGCGCGGCGTGATCGGGATCCCCGGGCTCCTCCTGGCGG
>CAYNUZ010000010.1:0-28217 GCA_964400385.1 uncultured bacterium
GAGCCGGCGAACGGCTGCAGAGCTCCGGCCACAGCTCGACGCGCGTCTGTGAGCGCAGTCTGCGCAAGATGCCAGGACAGAAGCCCGGCGCCGGTCCAGAGCAGCCCCGGACCGGCCAGGGTCCAGTAGCTCACAGAGATGCTGGCCACGCCTTCGGGTGCCAGCACGAGCTGGTACCCGCGCTGGCCGGTCAGCCAGTAGACTGCTCCGGCGGCTCCCAGGAGCGCCACGGATTCGCCGAGCGTCTCGCCCAGCTGTGAGCCCCCGGGCGATCCTGCTCGTGCTGCTCCTCGCGCCGGGGACGGGGCACGCCGCCCGGCCGACGCGGGGCCACGGCACGCCGTCGTGGAGCCGCTGGGTGACCTGCACGCCGTACACCGCGACCGCGTCGGACATCCTGGCGGGCCGGTGGGCGCCGGGGATCGCGGAGCCCGCCTCCCTGTCCCAGCCGTGCGAGCTGCGCAACCGGTCGGTGTTTGTCCTGCTGCACACCATGCGCGTAGTCGGCGCGCCGGTGCGCGCGTGCGCCGACGGTGACACCGAGTTCTGCGACACCGTGCTGCTGCTCGAGGACGGCGTGGCCGCCGGCCCGGGCTTGAAGCCGGCGCGCCTGCGGTGCGTCATTGACCGCGAGTGGAAGCGCGCCGGACGGGCGCCGTCCGATCCCGAGCCCGCGGACCGGGTCATCGAGATCCAGGGGTTCGTCCACCGCGACCCGGCCGGCGGCGGGTGGGAGCTGCGCCCCGTCACGGCCTTCCGGCGCACGCCGGCCGCGCCCCCCAACTGAGCGCGCCCCCGGCGGGCCGGGGACCCACCGGTGGGGGGTCTCGCGCGGCCGGTTGACGCCCCGCCGGGACAAGGGATAATGAAGGCATGAGTAAGGCTGCCGTGCTGCAGCGCGCGTTGAACGCCCCCGCCCTCGAGTTGCCGACGTTCCTCGCCAATCCCGGCCGGTCGGTCCGCGTCTGCCTCGTGCGCACCCCCACGGTCACCACCGTGGGCGCGGTCGGGCAGGACGCGGTCCCCGCCCTCGGGCTCGCCTACCTCGCCGGCAGCCTCAAGTCCGCCGGCCACGTCGTCACGGGCGTGGACGCGGTCGGCGAGGCCGTGCACCAGTACACCAAGGTTAAGGACATGCCCAATACGCTCATGCACGGGCTCACGGTCTCCCAGATCGTCGAACGCGTGGACCCCCAAGCGGAGGTCATCGGCGTGTCGTGCATGTTCTCGGTGGACTGGCTGATCTCGCGCGACGTCGTCAACGCGATCCGCGCGCGGTTCCCGAAGGCGCTGATCGTGGTGGGCGGCGAGCACGTGACCGCGGTGCCCGAGTACGTCGCGAAGGACTGCCCCGCCGCCGACATCCTGGTGATGGGCGAGGGGGAGGAGACGCTCCTCGACCTGCTCGACGCCCACGTCAAGGGCCGGGACCTGGCCACGGTGCCCGGGCTGGGCTTCCGGCGCCACGGCGAGCTGGTGATCACCGGCCGCCGCGGCCGGCTGCGCGACGTGGACGACATCCCGGTGCCGGACTGGACGATCTTCCCGGTGACGGAATACATCGACAACGCGCTGACGCACGGGGCCAACCTGGGCCGGACGATGCCGATCCTGGCCAGCCGCGGCTGCCCGTACCAGTGCACCTTCTGCTCGAACCCCGTCATGTGGGGGCCGATCTGGAAGGCGCGCAAGCCGGAGGCCGTGCTGGCCGAGATGAAGCAGTACATGGAGGCCTACGGCGCCACGAACTTCGACTTCTACGACCTCACCGCCATCGTCAAGCGCGAGTGGATCCTGGAGTTCACCCGGCTGCTGATGCGCGAGAAGATGGACATCACCTGGCAGCTCCCGTCCGGGACCCGCAGCGAGGCGATTGACACCGAGGTCTCGGAGCACCTGTATAAGTCCGGCTGCCGGATCATGAACTACGCGCCGGAGAGCGGCTCCCCGGCCGAGCTGGCCCGGATCAAGAAGAAGGTGGACCCGGACAAGATGATCGCGTCCATGATCGGGGCCCACAAGGTGGGGGTCGAGATCAAGGTCAACTTCATCTTCGGGCTCCCCGGCATGCAGTGGGGCGACGTGTACCGGACCTTCAAGTTCATGGCGCGGCTCGCCTTCATCGGGGTCGAGAACATCGCGGCCTTCCCGTACTCGCCCTACCCCGGTTCCGAGCTGTTCGACATGCTGCTGGCCCAGGGCAAGGTGCGGCTGGACGAGAGCTACTTCCGGACGCTGCTCGCCTACACGGACCCCGAGCACAGCGTGTCGTATTGCGACACCGTCGGCTCCCGGATGCTGAGCGTCCTGTGCATCAGCTCGATGCTCTGGTTCTTCGGGCTGAGCGTCCTGACGCACCCGGCCCGCGGGGCGCGGCTGATCTACGGGCTGCTGACCGGCGACCAGTCGAACAAGCTGGCGATGGCGATGTCCAACCGGACGCGCAAGAAGGCCGCCATGAACCTGTTCAGCTCGCTCCAGCAGGACACGGTGGTGATCCCGCCGATGTTCCGCCCCAAGCGCGTCGCCGCCTCCGCCTGACCCGGCCGCTCCCGCGCCCGCCGACGGGGGGTCCGCCTACGGCCGCTCCAGCAGCAAGTCGTCCAGCCGCCGGACCACCTCAAGGCAGGCCCGGGTCTGGTGGTACGGGTCCTTCCACTCGGACGCCTTGATGTCGCCGTCCCGCGATCCGTCGGCGCGGAACTGCGGGAACCAGTCGCCGAACTCCCGGTCCGCCACGGTGCCCAGCACGAACCCCGCCGTCTGCTCGAACGCGGCGAGGTACCGCTCCTCGCGCGTGGCCTGGTAGAGGTCGAGCAGCCCCACCAGCCCCTCGGCCTGCGCCCACCAGGTCTTGGACCGGACGGTGGCGGCCTGCCCGCCCGGGCCGCGCTCCCAGAACCCGCCCTGCGCCGCGTCGTATCCGTGGAGGAGGGCGTGGTCCACCAGCCGCTGCGCCAGCCCCCCGATCGCGGCGTCGTCCGGCGCCCGCCCCGTGGCCAGCCCGGCCTCGCGCATCAGCCACGCCAGCTCGACGTCGTGGCCGTACGAGGCGTCCCGGGTCTGCGGCGCCCAGTCCGGCGCGAAGAACTCGTACGCGTACCCCGCGGGGTCGGTCATCCGCTTCAGGAAGAGGTCCTTGAGCTCCTCCACCCGGGCCGCCACGTCGCCCTTGCCGGACAGCCGCAGCAGGCTGGTGAACGACTCCAGCAGGTGGAGGTGGGTGTTCGTGCTCTTGCGCCCCGCCGCGTCAATGGGCGAGCCCTTGGGCTCCGGCTTCCAGTCCCGGGTGTACGCCTCGCCGTACCCCCCGTGGTCCGCATCGTGCGCGTGCATGTCCAGCCGGTGGAAGGTCACGTACGCCATGGAACGCGCCCGCGGGTCCGCGAAGACCCGGCCGTATTCCGCCAGCGCGAGGATCGCGAAGCTCTCCCCGTAGGTGTACTTGTGGGTGTCCTTCGGGCTGCCGTCCCGGTTGACCGTCCAGTACCACCCGCCGTACTGCGGATCCCAGAACCGCTTCAAGAAGAACTCCACGGCCGCCTTCGCGGCCACCCGGTACCGGTCGTCGGGATACCGCGCGTACGCGGAGGAGAACGCGTACACGACGCGGGACTGCTCCACGAGCGACTTGGCCGCCTTGGGGTCCGGCCGGCCCTGCCGGTCCAGCCCGCCGTGGAAGCCGCCGAACTGCGCGTCCGGCCCGTGGTCCAGCCAGAACGCCAGGATGCCGTTCCGCACCTGGTCCTCGAACCGGGCGCGCCACGCCCGCAGCCGGTCGCGCAGCGGCCGCACCCGGACCCGGTCCACGCGGACCGCGAGGTCGGTGGCGATGGCCGGGAGCGGAAGCGTGATCCCGGCCGGGTCGGCCTCCACCGTGGTCGTGGAGACCGGCTCGCCGGTGGCCGTCGCGATGAGGCTCGCCGTGAACGCGCCGTCCCGGAGGCCCGGCAGGTGCAGGACCGCCGGGGGGCTCGGCGCACCGCCCTTCGGAGCCAGCCACGTGTACTCCGGGGGCTTTACGTACACCAGCGCGGTGTTCCTCCCCGTGAGGCCGTACACGTCCACCGGCGGGCGCGGGGCCTTCCGGAAGGGGGAGATCCGGATTGCGCCGAACGTCAGCCAGTCGCCGTCGGTGTTCTCGATCCGGACCTCGCGGGTCCCCGCGGGGATCCGGGCGGTGTAATCCCGGTCGTACACGTTCTGGTAGACCTTCCACTCCTCCATGAACTGCACGGTTTTCCACTCCCCCGCCCCCTTCCCGGGCCGGAAGACGTGCGTATAGACCGTCGCCCCGTCGGCGTGCACCACCAGCGTGGCCCGGTCGGAAACCGTCAGGACCCGGATGGCCAGCTCCGCCGCCTCCCGGAAGTCGCCGCGCAGGACCAGCGGGGAGCGGCCGGCCGGCTTTCCGTCGCCGTACAGGTACTGCGACATGCCTCCCGCCGGCTCGACCGTGCCGTCGTCGCGCAGCGTCCGGACCACTTGCCGGGACTCCCACCCGGTGTCATCGGGCCGGATCGTGACCTCCCGGTACCGGCCCGCGGGCGGGGGGTCCCGGAAGGAGACCGCGTCCGCGGGCACCGGCGTGAACCCCTCGCCCGGCCAGTCCACGGCCGCGAGGAACGTCTTGACCGCCGCGAAGTGCTTCCACAGGCCGTACCGGGCCACGTAGTTCCCCCAGTACCAGAGCATCGGGGTCCCCGCCGCCCCGGCCAGCGGGATCGCGAACGCGGCGGTCGCGAGGTGGATGCCGCCGGGGTCGCCGTGCGACGTCACCCACCGGTCCTCGTCCACATCCGCCCCGAACTCGCCCACGAGCACGGGCTTGCCGAACCGGCGCTGCCGCGCCACGGTCTGGGCGAGCTGGGCCGCCGTGTCGGTCAGGTTGTACGAGTGCGCCTGGACGAAGTCCAGCTCGGGCAGCGACCAGACGTTCGCGTCCCCGCCCGGGTCGCCGTATGAGGTGGTGACGAGGTGGTGGAAGGGGTCCAGGGCCCGCAGCGCCCGGGCCATCTCCCGGTGCCACGCGGTGACCGCCGCCGAGTCGTACCCGTCGGTCCCGTCCACCTCATTCCAGAACTCCCACGCGAACAGGGTGGGCGACGCGCCCCACCGGGCCACGCAGTACCGGATCCGCTGGAGCGCCAACCGCCGCGCCTCCGGATCGGTCCAGTAGTCGGTGAGCTTCGCCAGCGGCCCGCCCCGCTCCCGGGCATAAGGATTGCTCTTCCACGCGTCGTTCCCGGGCGATGCCTTCAGTGAGTTGAACGAGTCGAGGCAGAGCATCAGCCGGATGCCCTGTGCGCCCGCCAACCGGAAGATCTCGTCCAGCCGCCAGGCGTTCGCGAGGTTGTAGACGCCGACCCCGTGATAGTCGGAAGATTCGGCAGGCACCCCCTCCAGCCCGAGCGACCAATAGATCATCCAGATGCGCGCCCAATTGGCCCCGGCCCGGCCCATACTGTTGAACCAGGACTGGTAGTCGTCCAGCCCGCCGCGCTCGGGCCAGCAGACGTTCAGCCCGACCGGGAGGTACGGCTCGCCCGAGTCGAACGCGAAGTACCGGGCGTCCGCGGCGGCGCGGCGGATGAATCCGGGCGCGGTCGAGGCACCGGCCTCGACCGCGAGCGGGGCAGACGCGACCCCGCCCGACCGGTCCTTCGCCCGGACCGTGACCCGCCAGGTTCCCGGCCCGGACGGGGTGAACCGGACGCGCCACCCGCCCGGCCCGGAGGGGATCCCGCCGGGTCCGGACCGGGTGTACGGCACCATGAAGAACCCCGGCTGGATCCACGCCGGCCCCGCGGGCGGGGTCACGGTCGCGTCCACCGCGATCTCGCGCGGGTCGAACGGGTTGTCGTACGTCGCCGCGATCTCCACGGCCAGCTCGGCGACCTCGCCGGCCCGGACGTCCTCCGTCAGGACCCGCACCGTGCCGACCGCGAGCGGCCGGGTGTCCCGCCACGGGCTTTCAGCGCCCACGCCGGGAGCGGCCAGCAGGAGCGCGAGAAAAGCCTGCGCGGCGCACATCGCGGCCACTGTAACCCCGCCTCCGGCCCCTTCTATATAAGATGGGCGCATGTCCGCCGGCCGGCGCGCCGCCCCCCCGCTCACCGCCGCCCTTCTCGCCCTCGCCGCCGTGGCGGCGGCCGGCCGGCCCGCGCCCCCCGCCTGGGTGTGGTGGGAGGGCGAGGCCCCGGTCGCGACCAACTTCCCCGCGCGGTCCGGGTTCGAGGCCGCCACCTTCCCGGCGAAGCACGGCGTCCTCTCCGGCGGCGACTGGCTGACGAACGGCGGGCCCCGGACCGGGGCGGAGGCGTTCGCGCGGTATGCGGTGGCGGTCCCTGCCGCGGCCGCGTACCACCTCTGGTGCCGCAAGTTCTGGAAGCACGGGCCGTTCCGCTGGTCGTTCGACGGCGGGCCGTGGACCGTGTGCCCGAAGGACGTCGCGCTGGCGGACACCACGGACATCCGGCAGTACCTGTGCGCGAACTGGGTCTACCTCGGCGACCTCACGCTGGCCGCCGGCCCGCACACGTTCGAGCTGCGCCTGCTCGCCGGGCCCGGCGAGGAGCTGACCGCGGCGTTCGACTGCTTCCTCCTCACGCCCGACCCTTTCGAGCCGCGCGGGAAGCTGAAACCCGGCGAGGCCTCGGGGCTGGCCGACCCCGGGATGTTCGCCTGGGAGCCGCCGCCGGACTCGTTCAAGCCGGACGCGCTGCTGGACCTGCGCGACCTCAACGAGAAGACCGCGGGCGAGCACGGCCCCGTGCGGCGGGAGGGCGACCACTTCGTCCTGGGCGACGGCTCCCCCGTGCGGTTCTGGGCCGTCGGGACCAGCCCCGAGGCCGGCGCGCTGGCGCCCGACCGGGTGACGTACTTCGCCCGGCACCTGGCCAAGGCCGGGGTGAACCTGGTGCGGATCCACGGGGAGTTCGCCGACGACACGCCCGGGTACCCGGTCAATCCCCGGAAGCTCGACGCCATCTTCGCGCTGGAGGCCGCCTTCAAGGCGGAGGGGATCTATACCTACATCACGACCTTCTGGCCCCCGTGGTACTCCGCCGCCCCGGGGACGAAGGACGGGACGAAGACCTTTGGAATGATCTACTTCGACCCGGAGCTCCAGGCCGCCCACCGCCGGTGGCTGAAGGCCCTGCTCACGACCGTCAACCCGCGCACCGGGCTCACGCTGGCGAAGGATCCGGCGCTCGCCGTCGTCGAGCTGGTCAACGAGGACAGCCTCTTCTTCTGGACCTTCACGCGCAAGAACCTCCCTCCCGCCGCCTGGGCCGCGCTGGAGCGCCGGTTCGGCGAGCCGCTGGTGGAGGCGTGGGACATGACCCGGGAGGGGCGCAAGGCGGCCTCCCCGGAGCAGCGCGCCCGGACCGCCCGCCAGATCCGCTTCCTCATGGGCATCCAGAGGAAGTTCTACGAGGACGGCCGGAAGTACATCCGGGAGGAGCTGGGCGCCACGGCCATGGTCAACACCTCGAACTGGATCACCGCCGACCCCGCCGCGCTCGACGCGGTGGAGCGGTACACGTACACCGCGGGCGACTTCATGGACCGGCACGGGTACTTCGACAGAGACCACAAGGGCGAGGGGGCGGATTATTCCGTTCGGGTCGGGCACACGTTCAAGGACGGCTCGGCACTCAAGGCCCCGGAGGACCTCCCGATCCAGTTCCTCCAGACCGAGGGGTATCCCCAGACCATCACCGAGATCGGGTGGACCAACCCGAACCGGTACCGCGCCGAGTATCCCTTCCTCGCCGCGGCGTACGGCTCGCTCCAGGGGGTGGACGGCCTGTTCGCCTTCGCCACCGGGACCCCCGGTTGGGAGTCCAGCATCGAGAAGTTCGCGCTCTCGTGCCCGTCCATCCTGGGCAACTTTCCCGGGTACGCGCTGCTGTACCGCCGCGGCGACGTGCGGACGGCGGACCCGGTGTACCGCGAGGTGCTCGACCCGGAGGCGCTGGCGGACGCCGTGGATGGGAGCGCCGCGCCGCTCGCGCTGGACGCGCTGCGCGCCCGGGACGTCCCCGCCGGCGCCGTGCCGGGGACGGGGTCCGGCCCCGACCCGCTCGCCTACTACGTTGGGCCGGTGCAGCGCGCCTTCGCCCACCCCGCCGCCGGCGGCTTCCACCGCGACCTCACCGGGCTGGTGGACCGGGCCCACCGGCGGGTCACGAGTGCGACCGGCGAGCTGGTGTGGGACTACGGCCGGGGCGTGGTCACGCTGCTGACCGACCGGGCGAAGGGCGTCGCCGGCTTCCTCAAGGCCGCCGGCCCCGTGGCCCTGGGCAACTTCACCATTGACTGCCGCAACGAGTACGCCACGGTCCTGGTGATCGCCCTTGACGGCCTTCCGCTGGCGGGCTCGCGCCGGATCCTCGTACAGGCGATGACGGTGGACCGGCCGTACGGCTTCCGGACGAAGGGGGGGACGATCACCGACCTCGGCGGCGCGCCGCTCGGGGTCGAGAAGGTTGACGCCGACCTCATGCTGCGGCTCCCCGGCCGGTGGACGGGCGTCGCCCTCGACCCCAACGGCCGGCCGCTGCCCGTGCACCCCGAGTCCGGCGCGGAGGCCTGCGACGAGAAGCACCCCGTCTTCCGCCTGCCCGCCGAAGCCGCCTACACGATCCTGAGCCGGTGATCCGCGCGCTGCGGTGGCTGGCGGTCGCGGCGGCTTGTCGCGCCGCCGTGGCGGGCGCCAACGGCATCTGCCTGTCCGCCGCCTCCGCGAACACGACCGAGGCCACCGGGACCTTCCTCTTCCCGGACTGGATCCAGGCCCATGTCGCCACGTTCGACCTGTGGCTCTGCGATCCGGCGGTGTGCACCTTCGGTGCCACCGAGACGATCAAGGGCCTCACGATCATGAACTACGGCACCGCGGGCGCCGCCGACCTGGCGCAGGTGGCGTGGCGGATCCAGTGCGGCGTGGCCGACACGGGGCTGGTGCCGCTCACCTACGCCGGCGTCTGGGGCGGCGCGCCGGTCTGGACCTGGGCCGGCACCTCCGTGGATCTTTCCCCGTGCGCCGTGACCCCCAATTTCTCGATGCCGCTGCGGCTGTACGTGGACGTCGGGCCGTGTCCCGCGCCCAACGCCACGGTCAACCTCGGAATCCGGGTGGACCCCGTGGCCAACCCCGCGCTGCCGGGCGGCATCACGGACCAGTACCTCGGGCTGGGGTGCGTCGCCCCGTTCGACGACGTCCAGTCGCTCTATCCCAAGACGATCACGTACGTCGCTAAGGCGAAGGACCGGGACGTCGCGGCGCCCGGCGACACCGTGAACTACACGATCTGGTACGGCCGCGCCGGCACCGCGGCCCTCTCGTCCATCACCGTGCTGGAGACCCTGCCCCCATACAGCCACTGGAACGGCACGGCCGCGCCGGCGCCCGATCCCGGGTGGAACCCCGATCCCGGGCCGCCGCTGCGGCTGCGCTGGACGTTTCCCGGCCCGCTCCCGGTCACCGGCGGCCCCACCGGGATGATCACGTTCCAGACGACCGTGGACTGGGGCAACGGCGAGGCCTTCGAGCCGGGCTCCGGCGACATCGCGGCGCCGGAGGGGTTGCGGCTCACCGACACCGCCCATGTCTCGTACACCGGGCTGGCCGGGTGCGCGGCCAACGGCTTCACGTCCAACGCGCCCTCGGTGGTGGTGCGCCGGTACCTGTTCTGGACGCTCGGCGACCAGGACGTCCTGTTCGCCGGCCGGCCGGGGCTGCCCGACGACGAGGTGATCTACACCACCACCATCCGGAACGTCTCGACGGCGAAGACCTGGTGGAACGTGAGCCTCTGGGACACCGTCCCGCCCGAGCTGGACGTCTGGACGCCGGGCGAGGGGTTCGACGACCCGTGCGCGGGGTGGACGATCACGCCCAGCGGGTGCGCCGCGGCCAATCCGGGCCGGATCGCCGGCGCGGGCCGCACGATCCTGACCTGGTCGCTGGACCTCGGGCCGGGGCAGACCCTCGCGCTCTCGTGGAAGGCCCGGGTCAGCCCCAACGCCACGAGCGGGGCCACGGCCGTCAACCGGCTCGCGGTCATGGAGCTGGGCCGGACCGGCGTCGCCGGCGGCACCGGCCATGCGGGCGCCGCGCGCACCTTTGTGCACCTCGCGTCCATCGTCCTGCGGACCACTTACGTCAGCTACGTGGCGTGGGCCGGGAACAACGCGGGGAACTGCGACATGTTCATCACGTTCTACCCGCTCAACAAGGCCGCAGACTTCCAGCTCCAGGGGCTCGAGTACCAGTCGCCCGCCCCGTTCACCGCCACCGGGGGCGTCTCGGCCACGATCGGGACCTTCCTCGGCACCTGCCTGGGGGGCATGGGGTGCGCGGGGTCGGCCGGGTGCCGCGTCGAGCGGATCCCCGCGTTCTATCCCACCTGGCCGCTGGGCGCCTGCGCCATCAACATCGCCGGCAACTGCCCCGGCAAGCCGTTCCACTTCGTCTACAAGCTCATCGCCAACTCGCCGGTGGTCTGGAACCTCTACACCGCGATCCGCAGCAGCGCGCAGGACGCCTTTGCGTTCACGCCCTCGAGCAGCGAGACGTTCTCCGGGTTCATCCACTACACCTACCTGCGCGACGCCATCAGCCTGGGCGGGCCGGCCAACGGGGACAGCCTGAACGTCTTCAACACCTCGATCGGCGCCGACGGGGTGTACGATCCCGCGCTGGCCACCACCGCGCTGGTCTTTCTCTGGGACCCGACCACGCTCTCCTGGCAGCTCCAGCGGCTCGTGGATATTGACCCCGACAGCCAGTGGGCGCAGGGGCCGGTGACCCAGGAGGCGCCCGCCGGCCACTACCGGATCGTCTCCTCGCAGGCCCGGCTGGTCATCATGCAGTCCTGCAACTCCTGGGGCGGGTGCGGCGAGCCGGCGGCCAACTCCGGGTGCAACCTCTCCCCCACCCGCGAGCACGGGACCGTGGTCTCGCAGGCCGCCGGCGACACCTTCTACATCATGCCCGGCACCCGCCAGACCGAGGCCCAGGTGCTGGTGGGGAACGTGGGCGCCGTGCCGGTGACGTACCGGATCGAGCAGTACTTCCCGCTGGACTTCACGAACAAGACCCCGTGCGTCCCGACCTGGATGGCGGACACGGCGGGCATCTGGCAGCTCGTCCGGAGCTGGACGGTCCCGGCCGGCCAGTTCGCCCCGGGCAATCCGCACGTGCACGGCACGGCGTACGACGCCTCGGTGATCTTCAAGACCCCCACCGCCGAACACGGGCTGTGGCGCGTGGTCCAGGAGTCGCCGGGGGCGATCGAGGTCATCAGCGGCGACGACGTCACGAACTTCTACGGCGGCGGTTCGATGCTCCACGCCTCCAACGGGGCGCTGGTCGGGACCGACTTCTGGGTCTTCTCCTGCGAGGACGTCTTCGGGGGCGGCTGCCCCTCGGTCTACGCGCCGGACTTCTTCTGCCCCAAGACCGGCATGGCGGTGGGGGCGGTGGCCACCGACGGGTATTCCGCCTCGTACACCACGGCCGGGCCGGACCAGTGCGTGACCTTCCTCGCGCTCACCCAGCAGACGACCGCGGTGACCCGGGTGACGCGCGTGCAGCTCCTCGGCAGCGGGACCCCCGGGAACCTCGTGGCGCTCTACAACTACTGCCAGCCCAACCAGAAGTTCTTCTCCGCCCCCTTCCTGTTGACCGGCGTCCACTACGACCTGATCGCGCCCCCGTCGGTGTTCATCGGCCAGACCTTCTGGCTCACCGTGGTGGTGACCGACACCGGCGGAGGCACGAAGACCGACTACTGCGGCACCACCTCGTTCACCTCGACTGACCCGGCCGCGAAAATCGAGGGGACCGCGATGGACACCTACAACTACACCTGGGACTCCAACGACCCGGCGGCCGTCTGCCTGGGCGCGGGCTGCGCCAATGGGTGCGACAACGGGGTGAAGCTGTTCCTGGCCGTGACCCTGACCAAGCTCGGCCTCCAGACCCTCATCGCCGCCGACATCAACGACGGGTCCATCACCGGCCTCACGACGATCCTGGTGGTGGGGGTGGACGTGAAGCTCACCAAGCTGCCCGTGCTGGCGGTGGCTGCTTCCGGCGACACGGTGCAGTTCCGGATCTGCTGGAGCAACTACTCCTCGGCCTCGGCGTTCTCCTTCGCCATCACCGACGCGGTGCCGCAGGGGACCACCTACGTGCCGGACAACGCCTCGGCCATGGTCTGCGGCACGTCCCAGCCGGTCGCGGTGGATGTGGCCTATTCCGTCAGCACCTCCGCCGCCCCGCCGGCCTCGTTCACCACCACCGCCGGCGCGCTGCCCGCGGGGGTGCGCTGGCTGCGGTGGACCGTGAAGCCGGTGGGCGTCAACGCCACCGGGTGCGCCTGCTTCCGCGTCTCGGTAAACTAGCTCGATGTTGATCGCCACCGCGCTCGCCGCGGCCCTGCTGACGCAGATTGCGGAGGCCAAGCGCGTCCAGCTCACGGTGTCCTCGATCGTCCTGCCGCGGGACGACGACATGGGGATCAACGGCCAGGCCCAGCGCGGCGTGCTCAAGGCCTTCCGGGAGAAGTTCCCCGACATTGACGTCGTCCGGTCCGGCGGCGCCACGATCCAGGGTGTGGGCATTGACTCGGCCCCCCTGATGGCCATCGCCGCCGGCATCTCCCCCGACGTGATCTACGTGAACTTCCGCAAGTCCGACAGCTACATCCGGCAGGGCTTCCTGTACCCGCTCGACGAGTTCATGGGGTCCCTGTCGAAGGCCGAGCTGAACGAGATCGTCCTGCCCTCCGTGAAGCCCGTCCTGTACCGCGAGGGGCCCGACGACACCGAGCACTGGTGGGCGATGCCGTACGGCAACCTCGTGATCGCGCTCTTCTACCGCAAGGACCTCTTCCGGGACGCGGGGCTGGACCCCGGGAAGCCGCCCCGGAACTGGGACGAGCTCCTGGCGGACGCCCGGAAGCTCACCGACCCCGAGAAGGGCATCTACGGCATCGGGTTCGGCGCGGGCGTGGACGCCGCCTGGAACTGGTACTCCTTCCTGCTCTCCACCGGGGCCCGGGCCGTGGAGAAGGACGCGAAGCACGAGTGGCACGCGGTCTTCGACGCCCCGCCCGCCGCCGACGCGGTGCACTTCTACTGCCAGCTCATCCAGCAGCCGTACGTGAAGAACGGGAAGACGATCCCCGCCGCCGCCAAGCGGGACGCGGACATCTGGACGTTCTGGAACCAGGGCAAGATCGCGATGTTCCAGGACTACCTCGACTACCGGCTGATCGCCCAGATCAACCCCGAGCAGATCGGCATCGCCCCGATCCCGCTGGGCCCGACCGGGCTGCGCGGGTCGGAGGTGAACAGCACCTGCATGGGGATGTACGCGGGCATCAAGGACCCCAGGGTGCGGCAGGCGGCCTGGGAGTTCATGCGGTTCTGGACCTCGCTGGACGCGGTCCGGATCCGCACCCGGATCTACGTCGAGAACGGGTTCGGCCGGTTCCTGAACCCGGCCGACCTGCGCCGGTTCGGGTACACCGAGTACCTGCGGCAGGTCCCCAAAGGGTGGGAGCAGGTCTTCGCCGCCGCCATGCGGGACGGCGTGCCGGAGCCGTGCGGCAAGAACTGCGACCTCATCTACCAGTTCATGACCAAGCCGCTGGAGCAGGCGCTCGTGGAGCACCTGGGCGAGAAGCCGCTCGCGGAGGCGCGGCCCCGGATCCTGGAGCTGCTGAAGATCCACGCCGCCAACACCAACGAGCGGATGATCGGGATCGTCCCGCCGGCCAAGCTGCGGGTGCGCAAGCGGGTGGCCATGGTGGTCGCGATGCTGATCGTCCTCTCGTTCGTCTGGGCCTTCCGGTACCTGATGCGGGTCTTCACCCCGCAGGGCGCCAAGTCCGGCGGCTGGGGCTCGAAGAAGCACTGGCCGGCGTACCTGATGTTGGTCCCCGCGCTGGCCCTGATGTTCGTCTGGCAGTACGTCCCCACCCTGCGCGGCTCGGTGCTGGCCTTCACCAACTACCGGATCATGGGCGGCAGCCGGCTGGTCGGCATCGAGAACTTCGCGAACGTCCTCTACGACCCGTTCTTCTGGTCCACGCTCGGCCACAGCCTGTACTACGCCGGGCTGATCCTGCTTCTCGGGTTCACCGCCCCGATCCTGCTGGCCGTCCTGCTCCATGAGGTGCCCAAGGGCAAGATCGTCTTCCGGGTCATCTTCTACCTCCCCGCGGTCGTGAGCGGGCTGATCGTCATCTACCTCTGGAAGAGCTTCTACGACCCCTCGCCCGCGGGCATGTTCAACAAGGGGCTGGGGCTCATCCACCTGCCCGCGCAGGACTGGCTTGGCGACCCCCACTGGGCGATGCTGAGCGTGATCCTCCCGCTGGTCTGGGCCGGCATGGGGCCGGGGTCGCTGCTGTATCTCGCCGCGCTCAAGACGATCCCCGAGGACCTGTACGAGCAGGCCGAGATTGACGGCGCCAACACCTGGCTCAAGTTCTGGAACGTCACGATCCCGACGCTGAAGCCGCTGATCATCATCAGCTTCATCGGGGCGTTCATCGGCGCGTTCAAGGCCTCCGACTTCATCCTCGCGATGACCGGCGGCGGCCCGGCGGACGCCACGACGGTGCTGGAGCTCCAGATCTTCTACGATGCCTTCCTCTACCTCCGGTTCGGCCCCGCCACGGCGATGGCCTGGCTGATGGGGTTCATGCTGATCGGGTTTACGGTTTACCAGATGAAGCGGCTGTCCCAGATGCAGTTCCGCTCCGTGAAGGACGTCTAGGATGGGCCTCATTTCCGGGAACGTCGGCCGCCGCAGCCGGGAGTCGAAGCGGTACATCGCCGGCATCTACACCCTGCTGATCGTCGGCGGGATCACGATGATCTACCCCTTCCTCATCATGATCTCCGGGTCGTTCAAGAGCGACGTGGACGTCCGGGACTACGACATCCTGCCGAAGTACTTCTACAGCGACACCGTCCTCTTCCGGAAGTACCTCGAGGGCAAGTACGACGAGTCGGTCGCCCTCTACAACTCCAACGCCCGGCAGGACGAGTACTCGTTCGAGAAGATCGCCCCGCCCACCGCGGTCCACCCCGGGGCGGTGGCCGACTGGAACGCCTTCCTCGGGGCGCATCGCCCCCCCGGGACCTGGACCCTGCTGGGCCACTCGTACTCGGTCAACAACCGGATGTACCCCATCCTCGCGCGCCGGTGGCGGAGCTGGATCGTGCAGCGGTGCCACGGGTCGGTGGCGGAGTACAACACCCGATTCGCCAGCCTGATGACCTCGTGGCTGACCGTCCAGTACCCGGCGCCCATCTCCCCCGCCGACCGGGTCTTCAAGCTGGCGGGATCACCGCTCCAGCTCGAGGCCATCGCCTTCCAGGCCGAGCAGCCGGTCCGCGACCTGGTGGTGACCTCGCTGGACGGCCGGTACATCACCGACTTCCTGATGCTGAAATACGGCAAGGAAATCGCGGACTACAACAAGGTCCACGGGACCGCCTGGAAGTCCTGGGACGACGTGGCCCTCCCGGTCTCGGTTCCCGCGGGCGGCGCGGCCCGCGCCGACTGGCTCGAGTTCGTCCGCAACGAGCTGAACCTCCAGTTCGTGGACGTGACCCCGGCCGCGCACGGCGCGTACGCCGCCTGGCTGGAGCGCCGGTACGACGGCAGCCTGCCGACGCTCAACCGCGCCTATGCCGCGCACTACGCGAGCTTCGGCGCGGTGCCCTACCCGGCCGACCGAGTGACCGTGAGCTCTAAGCTGGTGGACTGGGAGCTCTTCGTGCGGGAAGCCGATCCCGGCTCGCTGCGCGTCGTCGGCCCCGACCCGGCCTGGCGCGCGTGGCTCAAGGCCAAATACCGCAACAACCTGGCTGACCTGAACCAGGCCCACGGCGCGGCCTGGCGGTCCTTCGACGCGGTCCCCATCCCGGCCAAGGAGGCCGACTGGGCGGACATGAAGTCCCGCCGGCTCTCCCTGCGCTGGGAGTTCCTGACCCGCAACTACCGGCACGTGATCGAGTACCTCGTCCTGCACGGCCGCGGCGTCTGGAACACGTTCATCTTCTGCTTCCTCTCGATCGCCTCCGTGATCATCGTCAACCCGCTGGCCGCCTACGCCATGAGCCGGTACCAGTTGCCCTCCGCCTACAAGGTCCTGCTCTTCCTCCTCGCCACCGCCGCCTTCCCCCCGATGGTCACGGCGATCCCCAACTTCCTCTTGCTCAAGGAACTGGGCCTCCTGAATACCTTTTGGGCACTGGTGTTGCCGGGCATGGTGAACGGCTTCTCGATCTTCCTGCTCAAGGGTTTCTTCGACAGCCTGCCCAAGGAGCTCTATGAGGCCGCCCAGCTCGACGGCGCGGGCGAGTGGACGATGTTCTGGGGCCTGACGATGCACCTCTCCAAGCCGATCCTGGCCGTCATCACCCTCGACGCCTTCAACGCCGCCTATGGCGCCTTCGTCTTCGCCTTCATCGTCTGCCAGGACGAGAAGATGTGGACCCTCATGGTCTGGCTCTACCAGCTCCAGCAGTACGCCCACCAGTCCGTGACCTTCGCCGCCCTCCTGATCGCCTCCGTCCCCACCTTCCTCGTCTTCCTCCTCGCCCAGAAGCTGATCCTCGAGGGCATCGTCATCCCGACGGAGAAGTGATCAGACATATCCCCAGGAACTTGAGAGGGTTTGGTACTTGCCGAGCGTTACTTGAGCGGAGTGAACCCGCATTCCATAAGGTAGCGATAAGTCTCATCAAGTGTAGGCATGGGTGGAACAAAGACGATCGTTCCATCTCTACCCCGAGTCATTAGGACTCGATAGGAGTTGAGGCGAAGCCGGTGCGGATCCTTCACTTTTACATCCGTTTGCCTATAGCCGCTAGCGTACTGATTTGACCACCGGTCGTTCATGCGAAGGAAATCGGTCCCCCAAGCCAAAAGTGCCATATCCAACTCAAGTCCTTGAGCTCCAAATTCGGTGACAACATCGCGGAGCTGACAACATGAATGCGGACTCTGTTTCTCATCGCAGTACCACCGCCCCAGCTTGACGCGCTTTGTAGATTGATAGCTGTTCGGAATTTGAAACCCAGACTCTAGCGTCTTATCTTTTGACGAGGCAACAATTCCATACCGAGCATCCACATTCTCGGCGTAGCGCTCAAAAAGATAGTTTCTGGCGTCGTCGATTGACCTCGTGATATAGAGCCGCATCCCTCCTTCTTTGGGATCAGTCTGAAGCTTCTTTGCAAGGGCACGTGCATGGATCGTGTCGCATGTGTCGAGTACTGCCTCGACGAACACGCTGTAAGCGGCAGTTAGGTGATACCTAATCTCAGCATCGAGGCTGAGAGCCGGATTGATGACTACGTCACACTTGCATTCTGTGAATGCCGAAGCTAGTGAAGGTGGAATGTGGACGGTCCATGAGGCTGGCGCTCCGGACTTATTGATGGCATCTCTCCACTGTTCAAGCCCACCCTCTTCGCCCTTGTGGATTTCCTGACCAGTTCCAATCAGCCCTATGACTGATGCCCACCCGGGTATTCGCTCTGCAATCTCCAAAATGAGCTCAGGTTCGCTCTTCTGAAACTCCTCCTCCCACTCTGGGTGTGAATCCGCAACCTTCTCTCGATTAAATGCCCGCTGTGCTTCATCAAAACAGATGACGTGCTGGTCTGGAATTCGAGATGGCCTCCGGACGTGCGCATTGAGATAGTCTTTTAGCCCCCGCACGAATGTCTTTCCATCTCCACCGGCGCCCTTTAGTGCATACTGAAGCACCTGCACCAGTGGATCGTTTCCAGAGAGGAACAGTCCCGGTGCTGTAGGTTTTCCATCAGGCCTGGCGACCGCCAAATCGTCGAGATACTTGGCGTGGACGGCCCTGAGCCCCACCAGCGTCTTTCCCGACCCCGGAACTCCAGCCACGAAGGTCAGATGTCGCTGCCCAGCAGCCGCAGCTTGATGTGCGACGGCAGTCATCGCATCCACGGCCGGCTCCCTAGACGCTTTGGCCCTCCATATATTTCGTACAGATCTGCTTTCGAGCAATTCACGCGCGGCCTGCACAAGAGTTGGCAACGGACAATAAGCAGTTTCGGAGAGGAACTCTTCAGGGGAAGGTGCCCCTGATGGAACAGTTTCCATCAGTTGGACAAGGAGTTTATCTAGTCCTGCTGGTCCAACTACATAAGTGCCGTCTGGTCTGATCGCGATATCGGGTTGCGCATGCATTGGGACGACGACAGAATGCACCGGTCGATCTGCACAGCTTCGATGGTAGGAGCGAAGATCTCGAGCATAGGCCGACACTTGATCGAGACTCGCTTGTGATGGTTCCGACGTTGACTTGAGCTCTAAAACCACGATTGGCCCCGCGAGAAGAACAATCACGTCGGGGCGGCGAGATTCGAGAGGAAGTTTGTATTCGAGAATGGCATAGCAATCCGCCGCCCTTGATTCTTGGCGGATTAGCTCTCGAGCCTCATGCTGAAGCACAGGAATGGATTGATCCCACGCGCGGACCTGCTCCTTGCTTGCGTCTTCTATGAACGTGTTTAACGCAACTCGAATAATCTTGGGGGATTCAGATTGAAAAGCTGGCAAGCGTGAATTCCAGCCACAAAGCTCATGCGCGAAGGTATCTCGACCGGTGGTGATCACAAGCATTCCTTCTGAGAACTAGAGGTGGGATCACTTCCCTTCATGCGGCAATCTTACCACTTCGGTTTTTCTCACCTTCGGGCAAGAGCTGTTGAATCGGCTTATGGCGCCGCTGAACAATCGGAGGATGAATTCGGGTGAATCCGTTCGAATCGTGCGAGAGTGGTTAGTGCCATGATTCTCGAAATGCCACAAGCCATACAACTCTTCGGCAAGGGCGTCGGGTTTGGGAAGAGCTTCACCCATCCCTCTCGGTTTGACCGGGTTGGGCCGCTCCATGTGCTGCGGGATGCACCCCGCACGAAGGGCGACTATCGCAACGAAGAGTGGGTGGCGCACGGGGTCGCGCCGGCCCAGGTGGACCGGATCGCCCGCCAGCGCGCGCGGGGGCTGTTTTCTGTGTGCGCCATCCGGACGATGGAGGAGCCCGCGAAACCCATCCAGGACGGCTACCGGGCGCTCGAGTACCGGTTCATCACGACCGAGCCGATGATGGAGCACTCTCTACGTAGCATCCCTCAGCACCGGCCACCCGCCGGATTCGTCATCGAGCGCGTAACGACATCGGCCATGGCGGACCGGCTGGCGAAGGCCGCCCGGTCGCGGCAAATGCTGCCGGAGCACCTGAAGCCGGATTCGCCGCTCAGGCAATACGTCGTGCTTCAGGGCTCCCGGCTGGTGGGCTGGGTCGGCAGCGTTCTGTTCGGCACGACGACTTGGTGCCGGAACATGTACGTCGTGGCGGCCTTCCGGCGGCGCGGGATCGGCCGGGCGCTGATGAGCCGGATGCTCAAGGATGACCGGGCCGCAGGGGCGCGGGCGGCGTTCCTGGTGGCCAGCCACGCCGGCGCGGCCCTCTACCGCACGATGGGGTACGTCCAGACCGGCGAGCTGATGCTCTTTGTGCCCCGGCGCGGGGTCAGTGCGAAGCGGAAGGGGGGCGGGCGAACCGGCTGAGGAGGCGGATGTAGGCGGCCTGATAGTAGATGGCGTTCTCGGTCAGCTCCCAGGCGCTGATAGGCCACGGCTCGTTGAAGTCGGCATAGGCCTTGCCCCGCGGCTGCTGCTTGATCCAGCCCACCGTATCGGGCTCGCCGTCCGAATTCTTCCCTCCGTAACTCTGGTTGGGGCCGCCGATCAGGTAGCCTGGCGGCGGATTCGCGGCGAACGGCGTGTTGAAGTTGAACCGCTCGTTCCAGATATGGGATGCCGACCGCTCGGCGCCCAGCTTGCCCATGTTGGTGAGGTACACCATCGAGAGCGGGTTGACCCCGTGGAAGGAGTGCAGGACATCCAGCGCACGCTGCCGCAGCCGGGCCTGCGCGGCCGCGTCGAGTCCGCCACCGCGGGCGGCCTGGAGCGCGGCCACACCGGCGTAGGCGTGGGGGGTCACCGAGCCCCAGTGATAGGTCCATGGGGAGTACCAGGCGCGGTAGAGGTCGGCTTCGGGGCCGGGCGCGAATTGGTCGCTGGCCGCGGATTTGGCGAGCTGCTCGCGTATCCGCTTCACCAGCTCCGGGTCCGCGCCCGGCTGGGCGAGGTAGTCCAGGAGGGCCTCGCCGTCCGACCCGGCCTCGTACACACTCCACGGCGTCTCCGCGAGCTGGCGGGTCTCCGGGGCCCGGCGCTTCACCACGTCGTGGTACTTGGCCTCGCCGGTCAGCGCCCAGAGGTGGAAGGCCCCCAGGAATTCCAGCCGGTCGTGGTCCTTTTCGTCCCGGTTCGCCAGCCCGCTCTTGATCTCCCCAGTGTCCGGTTTGTAGTCGCGCGGGTGGGTCATGGCCCAGTCCCAGGCCCGGATGGCGCGGGCCCGGAGATCCCCCGCGAAGGCCTTCCACTGGGGGAACTCGCCGTAGACGCGCGCCGCGTGCGCGAACATGCCGGCGACGGCGAGGCTGGACGCCGAGTTCTCGGGGCCGTAGTACCGGGGCCGGTGGTCGTCCGCCAGCGGATACGTGCGGGCGAACGAGACGAACCCCATCTTGACGAAGACGCCGCCGTCGGGCTGCTGCATCTTCATCAGCCACTCGAGCTGGAACTTGACCTCGTCGAGGAGGTCCGGCAGCCCGTTGCCGGATTCGGGAATGTTGAAGTCGTCGCCGAACGCCTCCCGGTTTTCCCGCCACGCGTGGAGCAGCGGGTGGATCACCCCGGGGTTGAAGGTCGGGTACTTGTCGGTGTCGCCGGCATCCATCCACCCGCCCGAGAGGTCGCGGGCGGACTTGGGGTCGTCCTTCGCATAGACGTACCGGGCCTCCCGGTCCTGAAGCAGCTCGGGGGCGAAGGTCCACGGCGCTTCGGCATACGGTGGCTGGATCGGCACGGCTTCGCGCTGGTAGAAGTAGGTCCGCATCGCAGCCACCAGGACCCGGTGATAGACGTCCGTGCCGATGCGGAAGACCGGGGACCGGAGCTTCGTGGCGGTGTCGTAGAGGTAGTACTCCCCCAGCTCGCGGACCGCGCTGAAATCGAACCACCAGCCGCGGTCGCCGGAGTCCTCGTCCACCGCGCCCTTGTTCCACACGGTCGGCGCGCCCTTGAAAACCGCCACCCCGTCCGCGCGGCGGCGGACTTCCAGGCGGCGCCCCGGCGTGTAGTGGTCCCCGGCGTTGAACCCCTTCTGCGGATCGCTGATCACCGCCACCTTGGCCTCGTCCGGCAGGTACCCGAACTGGTCCACGGTGATCCGGCCGGTCACCGCCGGCAGCCCCGCAATGGTCACGCCCGCCAGCCGGGGCACCGCGTACCTGGGGTAATCGGGGGGCGCGACCGCGGGAAGCATCGTCCGGATTCTCGCACACCGCGGGATGGCTGGACATGGCGTGGAGGCCGCCCCAGAATGGGACCATGCGCGTCACGCCGGGCTGGCAATTCGGGAGCGACAACTGCGCGGGGATGTGCCCGGAGGCGTGGGCGGCGATGGCCCGCGCCAATGCGGGCGGCGCCGCCTCCTATGGTGAGGATGCGTGGACGGCCCGGGCCGCGCAACTCGTCCGGGAGCTGTTCGAGCACCCGTGCGAGATCTTCTTCGTCTTCAACGGCACGGCGGCCAACGCGCTGGGGATCGCCGCGCTGGCACGGTCGTACCACGCCGTCATCCTGCACGCCCACGCCCACGCCGAGGCCGACGAGTGCGGCGCCCCGGAGTTTTTCTCCGGCGGGGCCAAGCTGCGGCTGGCGGATGGCCGGCACGGCAAGCTCGATCCGCGGGTGGTGGACGCGATGGCCGCCGAGGGCCGCACGCTGCACTTCCCCAAGGCCACGGTCCTCAGCCTCACCCAGTCCACCGAGGCCGGCACGGTCTATACCGTGCGCGAGCTGGATGCGCTGCACGCCGTGGCCCGGCGGCACAAGCTGCGCGTGCACATGGACGGCGCCCGGCTGGCGAACGCGGTCGCGGCGCTGGGGGTCAAGCCGGCGGACCTCACGTGGAAGCGGGGCGTCGAGGTGCTCTCGCTGGGCGGGGTCAAGAACGGGCTGGCCGTCGGGGAGCTGGTGGTCTTCTTCAACCGGAAGCTGGCGGACGAGTTCGAGTACCGGTGCAAGCAGGCCGGCCAGCTCTCGTCCAAGATGCGCTTCCTCGCGGCCCCATGGGTGGGGCTGCTGGAATCCGGCGCGTGGCGGCGCAACGCCGCCCACGCCAACGCCGCGGCCCGCCGGCTGGCGGCCGGGCTGCGCCGGGTGCCGGGCGTGCGGCTGGCCGAGCCGGTCGAGGCCAACGAGGTCTTCGTCCACCTCCCGCCCGCGGTCCGGCGGAGGCTGGCCCGCCGGGGGTGGGGATTCCACGCCTTTCCCGGCGTCGGCGCGGACCGGCTGGTGTGCTCCTGGGCCACCACCGAGGCGGAAATCCAGGCCCTGCTCGGCGATGCCCGCCGGGAACCGGGCCTCCGGCCCCGTGGTTGAAACTCGCATGAACGACACTGCCACCCTCGACAAGGTTCGTGCCCTCGCCACGGACTTGCGCACCGGGTATCCGCGCAGCCCGCGGGATACCGCGATTGCCGGATATGTCATCGCAGCCCGCGCCGTGGACAAGATGCGCGCCAAGGTCTGCGGGATCAACGGCGAGTACAACGCGCTCTGCTCGCTGGACAAGCGGTTTTTCGAGTTTGCGCGCATTGACGGAGAGGCGCTGATGGCGTACGTGGCCACGGGAGCGACGGATGCGGAGGTCTCCGCGTGGGTGAAAGCCCACGCGAAGCAGTCGACGGTCGAAGAGGTGGTGGTGTGGAACAACAAGGAACGCGACCGGCGGCTCTCCGACCTCTCCCCCAAGTCCCAGCTCTACATGGAGGAGTATCTTCCCAAGTACCTGCCGGCCGGCGCGATCATCTACCACTACTTCGACATCTACGACATCGAGGAAAAGCGGATCTCGCCGAAGCGGTAGATGGAGCGGCGGGCAAGGAAGGCAAAGAACAGGGGACAGTTATGATATTATGATATTCTCGTCAAAGCCGAGAGAATATCATAATATCATAACTGTCCCCTTTTGCGGTCCCCTCACCTTCTGGGCATCTTGTACAGATGCACGGCGAAGGGGTCGAAGGTGTCCATGAACCGGCCGTTGGTGACCGCGACGGAGCGGCCCTCGCCCAGGACTTCCGCCTGCACGAAGCCGCCGACCCAGGGCACCTCGAAGGAGGCGGTGGCGGCCAGCGGCCGCATCGCGGCGGCGAAGACGTAGATTGTGTCCCCCACCCGCCGCGCGGTCGCGTCCACATAGGCCTTCTTCGGATCCGCCCGCACGTCCAGCTCCTCGGTCAGGGGTGAGTTCAGCGCCGGCGCCAGCTCCCGGATCTGCGCGTTCAGGGCCGTCACGCCGGCCAGCAGCTCGGGGTCCTGGAGGAGCGAAGCCTCGATGAAGACCGGCTTGAACTGGTGCACGAAATAGATGAGCCCGCGCGACCCGTGGATCAGCGCCATCCACGCCTCGGCCCGGACCTGCGCCGGGGTCGGCTTCACCTTCACGTTATCAATGCGGGAGGCCTCGAGGCAGTTCCACACCACCCGGCCGGGCGCGACCTCCCGCAGGCGGTCCACCCCCTTCGCGACATACCAGAGCTTGCCGCGCACCCCGGGCTTGTCGTGGACCACCGGATAGATATCGAACGAGACGATGTCGCCGCACCGCCCGTACTCGGCGTAGTCCTCGGGGTGGTTCGTGCGCTCGCCGCGGCCGTACCAGTTGTCCCACGCCACGCCCTGCCCCAGGTTCAGGAGCACCGGCCGGGTGAGGTCCGCCTCGCGCAGCCGCCGATACCGCTCGGCGAGGTCCGCGGGCTTCACCGGTGGGCCGTACCCGCCCTTGCCGTCGTCCTGCGCGTTATCCGGCTCATCCCCCAGCAGCCATCCCGCGATGAGCGGGTCGTTGGCGTGGGCCAGCCCGACCTCGTTCTGGTCGCAGAAGACCCGCATGCCCGCGGTGGCCAGCCCCTTGAGCTGGTCCTCGGTCGGCCCCTTCCAGAGCCCCACGTAGGTGTTGAACCCCGCCGCCTTGTACCGCGCGGCGTTCACGGGGTCCTGGAGCCAGACCGCGATCGGGAAGAACCCCGGGTCGTTCGCCGGGCCGTTCGGCCACCGGGCGTACGGCGCGTCCTGCGCGGCCGCCCGCGCCGCCAGCAGCCCCGCGAGGCCCAATGCCCGCATCACGGCACCGGCACCGCGGTCACGTTCCACTCCAGGATGTCGGCGTCGATGGAGGAGGGCGCCGTCCGTCCCTTCTCGATCGCGATCCCGAACGAGCCGTCGCCGGCCGCGGGCCGGTAGACCGCGGTCAGGATCTGTGGCTCGCCCGCACGGGCGAAGTCGTACTTGGCGGTGTCGATGTTGCCTCCCCAGCTTCCATCCTTCCGGTTCACCCCGAACTTGAAGTAGAGCTGGCTGTCCGCGATGGCAGAGTTCCGGGCCTGGACGCGGACGCGCATGACGTAGACCGTGTGTGGCGCCACCTTCACATTGCCGATCCCGTACCCGTAGTTCCATTCGGCGGCGTTGGTGCCCTTCAGCGTCGGCCCGGACGGGCCCCGGGTCACCGTGACGCCGGGCGCCGGGCTGACGTCGGAAGCCGCGAGATCGAAGAGGCAGCCGGGGGGAAGCGCAGGCCGCCCCGGTCCCTTGATGGTGAACGGCGGGAGGGCATCCGGCGGGCCGGCGACATCCACGTACCCCAGCGACAACCACCCGTCGGCCGCGACGCCCTCGTTGCCGAGCGCGAGCGGGCCGTGGACCGGATCCACGATCGCGATCCGCACCTCGTCGTGCCCGCCGCCGCCGATCCCCGCGCCCGGCTGCGGCTCCACGAGCAGGTCATAGGAGGCCGTGGTGCCCGGGAGCAGGTCCGCCAGCGGCGGCTCGGGATGCAGCGTGGTGTGCAGGCTGACCCTGCCGTCGCGCACCAGGTCCACCGCGAGGTACGCGGCGCTGCCATACGGCGGCGCCACGCCCCGGTTCCCGATCCGGATCCGGCCGGCCAGCCACCGGCGCTCCCACCCCACGGTCCGGGGCAGGACGGCCTCCTCCACCACGAGCCGGTACCCGGCCCGCCGCGCCGCGTCCCGGCAGTGTTCGATCTGCGCGGGCGTGAGGTCCTTGAGGTCCCAGATCCCCATCAGGTTGATGAAACTGGCATGCCAGTCGAGCTGGGCCTTGAACCAGTCCTCGATCCGTACCGTCCCATCACCGGAGTCGGTGATGGACCCGTTCGGCTCCGCGACGAACCCCACCCGGGTCCAGAGCCGGTCGAGGTGCGGCTTGAGGTACGGCTGCGGCCCGGCGGTGGTGCACCCGTCGTTGCGCAGCCACCAGCCCCGGCCCGTGGCCCATGCGACCAGCGCGTCGAAAACCGGCACGGGATCGGGCATGAGGATGGGCGCGTAGCAGAACGCCTTCCGCTCGGCCGGGAGGACGGCGTTCATCCGCGTCATCATCGCCAGGACGGCCTTGAGGTACCGCTCGTGCGAGAACCCGGTCGCGTCGAGCTGCGCCTGCGTCCACCGCTCCAGGTGCATCTCCCCCCAGTCCCCCATCCCGCCCAGGTCCACCGGCCCCGCCCACGGCTTGCCGTCCAGGTACGCGCCCAGCGCCGCCAGCAGCCGGCCGTACGCCGCGACGTACCGGTCGTCCCAGAACACGGGGTCCACCGCCGGCTTGCCGTACACCGAGGTGTGGCGCACGGTCGGCAGGTGCTCCCGCTCGATGATGACCTGCGGCGTCACGTATTCCCGTTCGCTGTGGGGGTTGGCGGCCATGATCCTGAAGCCCAGTCGCAGGCCCCGATCGCGATATCCCTTGAACACCTCGCGGTCGAGCTTGTCGAACTGCGGCTCGCCCCGCTCGTCCACGACCTGCGCCCAATCCAGCCGGAAGTACGCGACGGAGCAGGTGTCCAGCACCCAGGCCGGTAGCGTCTCCGCCTTCGCCAGCCCGGGCATCACCATCAGGCCGCAGTCCGGGTTCCGGACCAGCCGGGTCGAGATCGCGGGCCGGATGGTCTGCCAGGGAGTGTCGGCGGCCGGGGCCGGGGCGGCCGCGAGCCAGGCCAGCGCGGCGACCGGGAAAAAACGCATGGTTCCAGCGTACTCCCCGGCCCCGTGCGGCGCCACCGGTCCGGCGGAGTCCGCCCGGTACAATACGGCCATGAGCACACCCTCGACCGCCACCCTGCCCGACCTCTCGAGCCCGTATGCCGTGACTCCCGACCAGGCCGCCGCGTACCGGCGGGACGGCCACATGCTGCTGCGCGGCGTGGCCTCCCCCGCGGAGATCGCCGCGTACCGCCCGGTGATCACCGGCGTGGTGGACGAGTTCCGCAGCGGGCTCAAGCCCCTGCAGGACCGGGACACCTACGGCAAGGCGTTCGTCCAGATCGGCAACCTGTGGAAGAAGAACCCCGGGGCGATGAAGTTCTCGGTTGCCCGCCGGTTCGCCGGGATCGCGGCGGCGCTGATGGGCGTGCCCCGGGTGCGGCTGTACCACGACCAGGCGCTGTTCAAGGAGGCCGGCGGCGGGATCACGCCCTGGCACCAGGACCAGTACTACTGGCCGCTCGACAACCCGAACACGATCACGATGTGGATGCCGCTGGTCAACCTCACGTCGGACATGGGCATCATGCGGTTTGCCTCGAAATCCCACGAACACGGGTTCATCGGGAACATGGAGATCTCCGACAAGTCGGAGATCGCGTACGACAAGTTCGTGACCGAGAAGGGGTTCCCCATCACGGGGGCCGACGCGATGGCGGCCGGGGATGCGACCTTCCACTCCGGCTGGACGCTGCACCGGGCCCCGCCCAACACCTCGAAACACGAGCGGCAGGTCATGACGATCATCTGGTACGCCGACGGGATGAGGATCTCCGAGCTGGACACCGACGGCCGCAAGAACGACGTCGGGTACATGTATCCGGGCCTGAAGACCGGCGACATCGCGATCAGCGCGGACACGCCGCTGGTGTGGCCGGCGTACGAGGCCGTCACCCGGTGACGCCCACGGCCGGCCCGGAGGCCGCCGTCCAGGCGCCGCTCCAGGTCCTGTCCGCCGACCAGGTCGCGTTCTTCAAGGAGCACGGGTACCTCCGCATCCCCCGGGTGTTCACGCCCGCCGAGACCGCCGAGCTGGCCGACCACCTCGACTGGCTGATCAAGTTCTGGGCCGACAGCTCGATGGGCTGGACCGGGCCGTGGCGCAAGGTGTACATGGACGAGGCCACCGAGCGGAAGTCCAAGCTGGTCGCGATGCACGACCTCCAGTACTACTCGCTGCCGTGGATGCGCGCGGTCACCAACCCCGGCCTCACGGGCGCGATGGCCGACCTGCTGGGGCCCAACGTCGAGCTGCACCACTCCACGATGCACGTGAAGCCCCCCGAGACGGGCCACCCCTTCCCGATGCACCAGGACTGGGCCTTCTACCAGCATGCCGACGGGCGGTACGTGGACGTGCTGGTCCACCTCGACGACACCCGGCACGAGAACGGCGAGATCCGGTTCCTCGACGGCTCGCACAAGGCGGGCGCGCTGGAGCACATCACCATGACCCCCGACGGGCCGTGCACGCCGCACCTGCCGACCGACCGGTACAAGCTCGAGGACACCGTGGCCGTCCCCGCGCAGGCCGGCGACGTGGTCTGCTTCAACATCCACACCATCCACGGGTCGCACATCAACACGACGAAGCGGAACCGGCGGCTGGTGCGCGTGGGCTACCGCGATCCGGAGAACGTGCAGACCGGCGGCCAGAGCCAGGGCCGCCCCGGGCTGATGGTGGCCGGGATCCGGCCCCGCAAGGCCGGCCAGCCGCTCTTCACGACGAACGGCCCGGCGTGATCACCGCGGCCGCGCTCCTCCTGGCCGGCGCGGTCCAGGCCGCCGACCCGGCGCCCCTCGCGCTCACCCTCGCCGGAACCGGCCGCCAGCCGCGGGTCGCGGTGAGCCCGGACGGCACGCTGGCAGCGGTGGCCTACGGCCTGAAGGAAGGCGACTCCGGGACGATCTTCTGCATGGTCTCGACCGACGGCGGC
>CAYNUZ010000011.1:0-27053 GCA_964400385.1 uncultured bacterium
GGGCGGCTCATGGCCGCCCGCGCCGCGCTCGACCGCACGGTGTGGAAGGGGGAGCGCGAGGCCCAGCGGCACGAGGCGGTCGTGATCCGGATGTGGGACGCGCTGCGGGCGCCGGGGGCGGATCCGTGGGCCGTCCTGCGCGCCGCGGTGCCCGACCACGGGTGGATGCCGGTGTTCGCCGGGCCGGCCCCGATCGGGGACGGGCTGGCGCTGGGCCGGAGCCTCCCGACCCACGTGAGCGGCAACGCCTCATTGCTCATCCTGATCAACCGGCTCTCGGCCTCCGGCTGGAAGCTGGAGCAGGAGGAGTTCCACCACGAGCGGTTCATGCCGGGCGGGGAACGGGTCCAGTCGGTCTTCCAGGTGCGGCTGGACGCAACCGGCCCGGGCGGCCGGCGGTGCGAGGTGCGGGGCCCGCTGGTGATCACGTGGATCGAGCCCCCGGATGAATCGGGGGAGCCGCGGATCGAGGCCGTGGACGGCTCGGGGCTGGAGCTGGTGGAGCGGACGGGGCCGGTTCCGTTCCAGGCCGGCCTGACGCGCCTGTTCACCCGGCGGCCGGCGGAGGGCGCGGGGACGCTGATCGCGTGGGACCTGGATGGCGACGGCCGGTCCGAGCTCATCCTGACCGGCGAGAACCTGGTCTTCCGGAACCTGGGTGGGGGGAAATTCCGGGAGGAGGCGCTCGTCGCCCATCCCCGTCCGCCGATGGCCTGCGGCCTGGTGGCGGACGTCAACGCCGACGGCTTCCCCGACCTGGTCTGCGCCGCCGGCCTGCCGCTCCCGGCCCTGCTGGTCTGGTTCGGGGCGGCGGGCGGGACGTTTCCGGGGGAGCCGGTCGCCGCGACCGCGGACGCATTGGACCTGACGAAGCCGGTGGTCATCACGGCGGGCGACGTCAACGGGGACGGCGCGCCGGACCTTTGGATCGGCCAGTACAAGAACCCGTACCTCGACGGGCAGATGCCCCGCCCGTATTTCAATGCCAACGACGGTTTTCCGTCGTACCTCCTGCTCAACGACGGGCATGGCCTCTTCCGGGACGCGACGGCCACGGCGGGGTTCGACGCCAAACGGAACCGCCGCGCGTACGGCGGCGCGCTGCTCGACGTGGATGGGGACGGGAAGCTCGACCTGGTCGCGGTCAATGATTTTGCCGGCACCGACCTTTGGCTCGGCGACGGCCACGGGCGGTTCCGGGACGCGACCGCGACGGCGCTCGACGACCCCATGAACTTCGGGATGAGCCTGGTCGTGGACGACTTCAACCGGGACGGCCGGCCCGACCTCTACGTCACCGGTATGGCCTCGACCACGGTCCGCCGGCTGGAGGCGCTCGGGCTGCGGCGGGACGACGTCCCGGAGGTCCACCTGACCCGCACGCGGATGGGATACGGCAACCGGTGCTACGTCTCGGACGGCCCCGGCGTGTGGCGGCAGCCGCCCTGGGCTCGGCAGATCGCCCGGACCGGGTGGTCGTGGGGCGCGGTCTCGTTCGACCTGGACAACGACGGCACGCGCGACCTCTACGTCGCGAACGGCAACCAGACCGGGAAGTCCGCCGCCGACTACTGTTCGCGGTTCTGGTGCCACGACCTGTACGCGGATCCGCGCGGGCATGAGGCCGCGGCCCGGCAGGTCGCGGCGCTCTCGATGGGAGCGCTGCGCCGCGGCGAGGAGTCGTGGGACGGGTACCAGAAGAACCGGCTGCTCGTGGCGCTGACGCCCACGGTCTACGTGGAGGCGGCGTGGCCGATGGGGCTGGCGATCGAGGACGACTGCCACAACCTCGTGGCGGACGATTTTGACGGGGACGGCCGGACGGATCTGGCGGTCGTGTTCGAGGACCGGAGCGATCCGGCGCTGCCGGTGCATGCCCGGTTCGGGGTCACGGTGCTGCTGAACCGGCTGGAGACCGGGCACCACTGGATTGGGGTGCGGCTGGCGCCCGGACCGCGCCACGCGCCCTTCGGCGCGGTGATCACGGTCGCCACCCCGGCGGGCCGGCAGACCGGGTGGATCGTGGCCGGGGACTCCTGGGGGAGCCAGCAGGCGGCCGCGAAGGTCTTCGGGCTGGGCGACGATCCCCGTGTGGACGCCATCGAGGTGCGCTGGCCCGGCGGGACCGTGACCCTGATCGACCACCCGGCGGCCGACCGGGTCGAGGTGGTCCGGCCCCTCCCGTAAGTTTTTGGTCGGATATAATCGTCCAGGGACGGGCCAGGGGGTGCGGCTGATCAAATTCATCGCGTGTTGGCTCCTGCTCCTGCGGGCCGGCACCGCCTGCGCCGACGGGATCGTGGACATCGGGGAGAACTCCGGCCCGCCGTTCGACGCCGCCACCCACCCCGTGCTCTTCCCCAACTGGGTCGCGACTCCCGCGTCCTCCTTCTGGGTCTGGGAGTGCGACGACACGACCTGCGCCGCCTGCCTCACCTCCAACTTCACGGGCCTGACGATCGTGAACATGGGGACCGCGACCGGCGGGGCCGGCGGCGACATCACGGGGGTGACGTGGAACTACACCTGTGCGGCGGGCGTCACGACCGTCACGGCGCTCACGTATGCCGGGGTCTGGGGCGGCGCCCCGGCGTGGACGTGGGGGGGCAGCATCGCCATCCCCAACGACGCCTGCACGGCGTGCGCCTGCTTCGGCAGCCTCAACCTCTACGCGGACATTGGGTCGTGCCCGGGGGACGGGAACACCGTCGCGCTCGCCCCGCGCTTCGAGCCGATCGGCTCGCGGGGGGGGATGACCGACTCCTGCGCGAACGACGCGCCGACGCAGGCGGTGTCGCCGACGCCGCGGCCGATCCGGTACATCTACAAGGAGTCTTCGCCGGATGTCGTGGCGCCGGGGGACACCATCACATACACCGTGTATTACGGCAAGCCGGGGTCGGCGGTGCTCACCGACGAGTGGATCACGGACACGCTGCCCGCGTACACCCATTACGTGGCGGGCAGCGGCGTGCCGGCGCCGGACGTCGGGTGGGATCCCGACCCCGGGCCGCCGCAGCGCACGCGGTGGTACATCGCCGCGCCCGGGGCGACCACGGGAGGGGGCACCGCCGCGATCCGGTATTCGGCCACCGTGGACTGGGGGAACGGCGAGGGGTTCGAGCCCGGGTCCGGCGACGTGGCCGCGCCCGAGGGGCAGCCGCTCAACAACCAGGCGCACCTGTCCTGGGCGCCGGGCACCTGCGCCCCGGGCCGGACCTCCAACGTGGTCGGCTCCACCGCCCGCCGGTTCACCTTCTGGATGATCGGGGACAACGACGTCCTCTTCGCGCCCCGGCTCGGTGTCCCCGACGACGAGATGATCTACTCGATCTACATCAAGAACATGTCGGGGTCGAAGACCTGGTGGAATGTGGACCTCTGGGACACGGTGCCGCCCGAGCTCGACGTCTGGGGCGGGGGCGGGTCGTACGGGTTCGACGACCCGTGCACCGGCTGGACGATGACGCCCAGCGGATGCGCGGCGGCGAGCCCCGGCCGCATCGTGACGGGCGGGAAGACGATCATGACGTGGCGGCTGGACCTGGAACCGGGCATGACCCTCAATGTCCAGTGGCGGGCCCGGGTGACGCCGACGACCACGGCCGGTTCGACGGCGATCACCATCCTGTCGGTGCTCGAGCGGGGCCGGACCGGGGTGGTGAACGGCACCGGCTCCTCCGGGGCCCCGCGCAACTTCGTTCAGCTCGCGAACATCGTCCTGCGCACGACGTACATCAGCTACCTGAGCATCTCGACCCACAACAGCCTCGGGCAGGACGGCTGGTTTATCGACTTCTACCCGCTGAACCGTGCGACCAACTTCGAGCTGCGGAGCATCTACTACTCCGGCAGCATCGCCTATTCCACGCAGGGCGGCGTCAGCCAGACCATCGGGTGCCTGGTGGGCGACTGCATCAACGGCTTCCCGGGGTCCGCGGGGTGCACCCTGGGCTCCGGCGCGATCGTCGGGGCGGCGGCGGCCGGGTACGGCGGACTGGCGGGGTGCAAGACCGAGCGGATCCCGGCGATCTACTCGCCCTACACGCCGCTGCCGAACGTGTACGGGGATTGCACCCTCTCGACGGTCGGGGACAACCCCCCGTTCGACTACCACCTGCTCTTCAAGATCACGTCCAATTCCCCCGTCCTGTGGCAGATGCTGTCGGGGGCGAACGACACCGGGAACGACCAGTACGCCTGGGACCCCACCACGTCCATGTCGTTCTCGGGGTACATCGCCTACGGGTTCATGCGGCACGGGACGAACTCGGCGGTGTTCGACAACATCATTGACGTCAACACTTCGATCGGCCCGAACGGCGTCCTGGATCCGACGCTGGCGACCACGCTCCACTACTTCTCGTGGGACTACACCACGCTCTCGTGGCAGTACTGGGACAGCCGCGAGGTCGGGCCGGAGTCCCTCACGATGCCGTACGGCTTCCCGCAGGCCTACTGCAACGCGCACTACCGGGTGATCTCGTCGCAGGCCCAGATCTGCCAGCAGCACGGGTGGTGCTCGCTCTTCCGGGGGGACGCCAACAACCTCGGCCACATGTGCCCGACCCGCAGCGACGGGCTCTTCATCTCGGGGACGGCGGGGGAGGCCTTCTACCTGCTGACCGGCCCCTCGGACAGCGCGGGCGAGAGCCAGCGGGCCGAGATCACGAACACCGGCGCCGTGAACGCCACGTACCGGATCGAGCAGTACATCCCCCGCAACCCGGTCCAGCAGGGCGTGTTCGGCAACTGCAGCGGCGTGCCGATGAACCTCTCGGACACCTACGGGTCGTGGAAGTTCGTGGCCGTGGAGTCGGTCCCCGCCGGGTTTGCCGCGGCGGGGAATCCCCATGTCTACGGGCCCAACTACGACGTGAGCCCGCTCCTCGATTCGCCCGGCACCTCGGCCGGGATGTACCGCGTGACCCTGCTCTCCGGCGGCCCGATCCAGATCAATTCCGGCGGCGAGATCATGGCGGTCTACTCGGGCGGCGCGATGCTGCACCCGTCGGTCCCGGTGGGCAAGAAGGTCGGGACCGAGTTCTGGCTGTCCGAGCCGTACGAGTGGACGGGCACCGGCTGCACGTCCGGCCCGGGCGTCAACACGGTCGCGGTCTTCTGCCCCAAGACCGGCATGTCCGTGCTCGGCGAGACCAACACGGGGTACAGCGCCCGGTACACCACCAACGGGCCGGACCAGGCGGTGACCTTCATGGCCCTGACGGCGGTCGCGAGCCCGAACACCCGCAACGTCCGGGTCCAGGTGACGGGCGGCAACGCCATCGTGCACTACAACCACTGCATCAAGAACCACAAGATGTTCACCGCCCCGTTCATGGAGACCGGCGTGCACTACGACATCATTGCCCCGCCCTCCGTGTTCATCGGCCAGAGCTTCTGGATCACCCTGGTGGTCGTGGACGCGGGCGGCGGCACCAAGACCGACTACTGCGGGACGACCTCGTTCAGCTCCACCGACCCCGGGGCCAAGATCGAGACAACGCCGATGGACACCTACAACTTCACCTTCTCGTCGTCCACGGGCTGCTCACTGGCTCCCGACGAGAACGGGGTGAAGGTGTTCATCAATGTCTCCATGACCCAGCTCGGGGTCCAGACGATCGTGGCGAGCGACATCGCCGACGGCTCAATCACCGGGCTGACGTCGCTGATGGTGGTCGGCGTGGACGTGAAGCTCACCAAGACCCCCGCGCTGGCGGTGTCCGCCTCGGGAGACACCCCGCGGTTCCAGATCTGCTGGAGCAACTACTCGAGCACCTCGGCCTTCGCCTTCGTGATCACCGATGCGGTGCCGATGGGGACGGCCTTCCTGCCGGAGGCGGGGACCGCCCAGCTCCTGTGCAGCCCGCCGCCCGGCACGATCGTGGACGTCGCCTACTCGACCGCGACCTCCACGACGCCGCCGGCCAGCTTTACCAACGGCAACCCGATCGCCGGTACCCGCTGGCTCCGCTGGACCGTCCGCCAGGTGAACGTCAATTCCTCCGGCTGCGCCTGCTTCCGGGTGACTGTTAACTGATTTGTCACGGTTCATTCTTTCCCCTCTCCTCCCCTTTGGGGAGGAGAGGGGGGCTCTGGGGGTGAGGTGGGGATTCTGTTTCCTCCTCATGGCCTTGTCTTCATCAATGGCCTACGCTAAACCTCCCATGGACCGCCCCCGCCTCCTCTTCTGCGGCCAGTCGCTGGAGGCACTGCGCGCGAAGGTCCAGGATCCCGCAATCGCCGTCTGGTGGCATTCCGCGCTCAAGGAGTGCGATGTCCTCCTCACGACCCCGGTCAACGCCCCGCCCGCCCACCCCTCGACCCGGGAGGACCGGTCGCCGGGAGAGCTGATGTCCTCCCGCCGCGGTCAGGGGGCAGTCGTCACCCTCAGCCTGGGCTATCTCCTCACCGGCAAGCAGGAATACCTGGACCGGGCCTGGGCCGAGATCGACTGCTGGCTCGACCGTTGGGACAACTGGACGGATCCGGCGCACGGCGACAAGCACTTCTTCGACCTGATGGTCGGCGAGATGGGGCTGACCATGGGGCTGGCGTACGACTGGCTGAAGGACGAGTTGCCGCCGGACCACCGGGCCAAGCTGCGAGACCATCTGGGACGCCGGATCGTGGACCTGTACCTGGCGAACACGGAGCTGCCGCGGACCGCGTGGTGGTTTCACGTGCACCACAACTGGAACGCGGTGTGCAACGGCGGCGCCATCGTGGCGGCGCTGGCGCTGGAAGGTGAGCATCCGCGAGCGGCAGAGCTGGTGGAGCGCGCAACCGACGACTGGACGGGATATTTCGCGGAGCTGGGCGCCGAGGGCGGGTGCGACGAGGGCACCGGGTACTGGCAGTACGGGATCCGGTACGCGGCGATGGCGCTGGAAAGCCTGCGCGAGCGGGGCCGGGATGTCAGCGGAATCATGGATGCGAAGGGCATGCAGGAGACCGGGTATTTCCCGATCTCGTTCTGCCCGGCGGGGAAGGTGACGGTGAGCTGGGGCGACGCCAGCTCGCCCGTGAAGGACCCCGTGCTCTACCTGATGGCCCGGTGGTACAAGAATGCCGACTACGTCCGGTACCTCGACCGGCTGGCGGGCCACCACGAGCACCACGGGTGGCCCACTTCTTCACTGGCCGCCCTCTGGCGGCCGGCTGGAGAGTCCTGGTTGCCGGCGTCCGGGTCGCCCTACCTGCTGCCGACAGCCCGCGTCTACAAGGAGATCGGCTGGTCCGTTTTCACCGACTCCTGGACCGACCCCACGTTCATTGCCGGGTTCAAGTGCGGCAACCTCGGGGCCAACCACACGCACCTCGACAACAACTCCTTCGTCATCTGGTCCAACGGCGAGTGGCTGGCGCTGGACCTCGGGGGCGGCGTCTACAACGCCGACTACTTCTCCGAGAAGCGCTGGAAGATGTACGTGGTCGAGGCGGCCGGGCACAACTGCCTGCTCATCGGCGGCTGCGGCCAGGCCCCCGGCGCGAAGGGCGCCCTCACCGTGGACCGCCTCGATCCGGACCTGGCCGTGGTCTCCGGCGACGCCACCGCCAACTACGGCGCCGGCGTGAAACGCGCCATCCGCCACTTCGCCGTCGTCCGGCGCTCCTACGTGGTGGTGGTGGACGACGTCGAGATGGACGCCCCCGGGAAGCTGGAGTGGCGGCTGCACACGAGTGTCCCGGCCACCCTCCAGGGCTCCCGAGCCACGGTCAAGGGCGAGAAATCCTCGCTCGACGTAATCTTCCCCGACAACACCGCGACCCTCTCCACCGCCGAAGACTCCCGCGAGCTCCCCCCGGGCCGCCACGATCACCTGCTGGCTGCGGCCTCGCTCAGGGAAGCGGGTTCGTTTCTGATTCCGGCAGTCCTTTATCCGGCGAGTGGGGAGCCGCCGAAGGTGTCGTTCGCCACTGCCGGAAACGGCCTGGTGGTGACCGTGGGTGACGACAAGATCGAGTGGCGGCGTCCCGCCGCTGCCTGGAGCCTCGTCAAGCCCTAGCGCGGAAGCCGCCTCGCCGGGGCGGGGCTACTTGCCGAGCGCGTGATAGATCGAGTGGGCCACGTAGCCAGCCGCGGCCGCGAAGGCACCGCCGCCGCCCACGCCCTCGGCGGTGGCGGGTTCCAGCCCCTCGCTGACGATGCCGCCGTCCCAGGTCGCCTTCCGGAGGATCTTGAGCGCCCGCTCCTTCCCGCGGGAGAGGCGCAGGTACTCACCCACGTTCCAGCAGCAGGTGAATGCGACCCGGTGGCTGCCCGGCAGGCCGTACGCCTTGCCGTGGTTCGAGAACTTGTAGTGCTTCGAGTTGAGCCAGTCTATCGTGCGGTTCCAGACCTTGTCGGACTCCGGGATGAGCCCCAGCAGGGGGAGCCGGCACAGCGAGCCGGGCGGCACGTCGTTGAAGAGGGGTGACTTGCCGTCCGTGGCGCGGGCGAAGATCGGCCCGCCCGCGCCCGGGGCGCCGGTGGCGACGCAGTGCTTCAGGATGGACCCGCGCACCGAGACGGCCAGCCGCGCCATCGCGGTGGACCGGCGCTGTTCGCCCAGGATCTTGTAGAGGGCGGAGAGGCCGAGCAGCGCCTTCCACGCCTGCGCGTTGAGGTAGGTGCCGAACGGCTCCCGGATGTACTCGTCCTGCGAGTCCTGCAGCGTGTTGAAGAGCCCGAAGTTCGGGTCGTACCGGGCGGCGAGCATCGCGTCCAGCTTCTCGACGGCCTCCCGGTGCTTGCGGATGAAGGCGTGGTCCCGGGTGGCCGCGGCGTAGGCGGCCAGGGCGATGATGGGCGCCGCGCCCTCGTCGAGCTGGTACCCGTCCTCGAGCACCGTGCCGTCAATGTACCGGCTGTGGACACCGGTGTTGGCGAGCTGGGTGGTGAGCGCGTATTCCAGCGCCTGCCGGGCGAGGTCGTGGTCAATGTCCAGCAGGGCGGGGAAGCTCCAGAGCATCCCGTCCCGGTCCCAGTACGCGGCACAGACGTAGTACCGCGGGCTGCGGGAGGTGGCGCCCACGAACGCCTCGGTGTCGATGGTCCGGCCCCAGGCGTAGAAGGCGTTGAAGAGGAAGTTGCGGTTCATGAGGGTGTCCAGCGCCGGGTCGGCGACCCGCTTCGTGCGGGCGCGGCACCAGCCGGCCACGTGCTCCACCATCCCGTCCACGCCCTGCCGGTCCAGGTTGCCCAGCAGGACCTTGGCCGACTGGGACGAGCTGAACTCCTCGACGCCGACCCCGATCACGAAGAGGGCCTCCGCCGCCCCGCCGGGGGCGACGGACGTCACCTTCGAGGCGTCGGCGGTGAGCTGGCCGCCGGGGTGCTCGCCGGACTCCAGGTGGCCGCCGGGACACAGGAGGGACCAGGAGAAGAGCGAGTCGTGGGTCATGAAGGAAAAGGCGAGCGCGTCGTCCACCCACGGGGCGTCCTTGACGGTGCGGCGGCCGGCGAGCGGGACCGGGGCGTACGTCACCCGGGTCAGCGCGGCCCAGGAGGCGTGCATGCCCAGCGCGACGCGCCGGGCCTTCTTCCCGCGGTTCACCACCTGCATGCGGACGAACCCGGCCCGGCTGCCCGGCGGGACGCAGACCGTGATGCCCACCTCGAGGTCACCGGAGCGCATCCGTCCCCGGGGGACCCAGTACCCGATGGCTTCCCACTCGAACCCGGCGAACTTTACCGGCTCCCCGTCCACCGAGGCGTAGGGGGTGAGGACCGGCGTGCCTTTCGGGCCGCCGTCTACCTGTAAAAGGCCGCGCGAGGCCATGTGCAGCACGTTGAACGACTCGATGGCCGCGTCGGCGACCCGGATGGCAGGAAACGAGAGCCACTCGTTGCCGGTCGGGATGACGTCCGTCGGCTTGAGCGCCAGCCGCACGGCGCGTGGGGCAAGTGCCGGTTTCAAGCGGTTCCTTCCTTCCCCTCTCCCTTCAGGGAGAGGGGGCCCTGGGGGTGAGGGGGGCACGTCATGCCGTGGGCGTGTCAATCCCGAGCTGGAGCCGCGCGTCCTTGGAGAGGCGCTCCGGGGTCCACGCGGGCTCCCAGACGATGTTCACGCTGGCTTTCTTGATCCCCGGCACGCCCGCCATCAGCTTGTCATGGACGTCCTTGGTGATCTGGGTGTGCATCGGGCACCCCTGGGCCGTCAGCGACATGGTGACGTGGACCTCGTCCTCGGTGATCTCCAGCCCGTAGATCAGCCCCAGGTCCACGATGTTGACCGGGATCTCCGGGTCGAAGCACTGCTTCAGGACTTCCTTGACCTGCTCCTCGGTTTGCATGATGCCCTCCTGCCCTTGATTGAATAACCGATTATACGGGCGTCGCGGGTCCCTTGCCCCGCGCCCGCAGCCGGTCGAGGTATTCCTTGAATTTCGCCTCCACCCCCCGGTCCACCGGAAAGTAGTACTGCTTCGGGTCGGGCATATACGCCTGCTCGACGTACCCGCCCGGCCCCTCGTGCGCGTACTGGTAGCCGGCGCCGTGCCCCAGCGCCTTCGCGCCCTCGTAGTGGGCGTCCCGGAGGTGCTTCGGCACCTCCCGCAGGGGCTTGTCCTGGACGTCCTTGCGGGCGGCCGAAATGGCCATCGTCGAGGCGTTGCTCTTGGGGGCGCAGGCCAGATAGGTCGTGACCTGCGCCAGGTTGAGCGCCGCCTCGGGCAGCCCGACGGTCTCGACCGCATGCATCCCGGCGGAGGCCATCAGGAGCCCCCGCGGATCGGCGTTCCCGATGTCCTCGGACGCCAGGATGAAGAGCCGGCGGGCCAGGAATCGGGGGTCCTCGCCGCCCTCCAGCATCACGGCCAGCCAGTAGATCGCCGCATCGGGGTCCGAGCCCCGGACGCTCTTGATGAACGCCGAGATGGTGTCGTAGTGGGCATCCTCGCCCTTGTCGTACCGGACGTGCTTCTGCTGGAGGGCCTCCTCGACCTGGGCCACGGTGAGCCGGACGGTCCCGACCTTGGGGGCGGTGGCAAGCACGGCCAGCTCCAGCCCGCCCAGCGCCGACCGGGCGTCGCCCTCGGCCATCCGGGCCAGGGCATCGAGCGCCAGGGGCTCAATCTCGACGCCCAGATGGCCCAGCCCCCGCTCCTTGTCGGCCAGCGCCCGCTCGAGCAGGGCCCGCAGGTGGGGGGCTTCCAGCGGCTTGAAGGTGAAGATCCGGGACCGGGACAGGAGCGCCCCGGCCACGGAGAAGAAGGGGTTGTGCGTGGTCGTCCCGATCAGGACATAGAGCCCCTCCTCGACGTCCGGCAGCAGCGCGTCCTGCTGGGTCTTGTTGAACCGGTGGATCTCGTCGAGGAAGAGGACCGTGCGCAGCCCGGAGGCGCGGCGGCCGATCGAGTCCTTCTTGAGCTGCCGCAGGTCGTCAATGGTGGAGGTGACCGCGTTGAGCCGGACCAGCTCGGCCTTGGTCCGCCGCGCGATCAGCCCCGCCACGGCGGTCTTCCCGCACCCCGGCGGGCCGTACAGGATGAGGGAGTGGAGGCTGTCGGTCTCGATCAGAACCCGGAGCGGCTTGCCGGGCCCCATGAGGTGCTCCTGCCCGATAAACTCGTCCAGGTCGCGCGGGGCCATGCGCTTGGCCAATGGCGGACGGCTGTTCCCCGCGAACAGTTCGGACTGGGATTCGCTCACGGATCCTTCTTTTCCCTCTCCCCTGGGGGAGAGGGGGCTTTGGGGGTGAGGGGAGAGTAACGCACGCCTCCAATCTAGCGGAACAGGATAAATCGAAGTGATGGAGCCGAGCGGCAGCGAGGCGACCGCGGAGGCCCCGGCTTAGCCGGGGCCGGAGCGGGTTTTACAAGCACATATTAATAAAAATATGGACACCCACCTCTGCCGTCGGGGGCTACTCAAAAATGAACCTGTCGAACAGGTGGGTCCTACAGAGGCGGGTTTGGGAGCACCCTCGTTCTGGAGGGGCTGCACACCACGATCCTCGTTCGAGGACCCTATCACTTGAGCATTGGTCCAGTTTTTTCACACCCACAAACGTACAGCGCAGGGCCGATTCAGATGCTACGAAACATTTTCCCCAAAGTCAAGCGGGGGAGGATATGTTCGCGAGGTGTGCGTACGTGAGGACCTGGGTGAGCGTGTCGTGGAGGCAGCCGAGGAATCCGGGGAGCCCGTCGAGGAACCCGAGCTTGAAAAAATATCTGCGGATGAACCGCGTCACGGGCAGCCAGCCGCAGTAGAGGAAGCCGTTCCAGATTCCCGCGCGCGCGCCGCGCTGCGCGAGATATTTCGCCTGGAACGCGGCGTAGAAATCCGCCTTGCGCAGGAACGACTCCATGGTGCGGTACGGATGGTGGTCGAACGGCGCCACGAGGCGGCCGACCGCGCCGGTCACCTGCAACCGCTCGTGCACGTGCCGTTCGGCGAACCGGGCCCGGTCGCGGCGAAAGAGCCGGCGCTGCGTATCCGGATACTTTCCGCCCCGGCGGAGCCACCGGCCGAAGTAGAAGTTCCGGCGGGGGATCTCGTAGGCAGCGGCGGCATCGGGGCGCCGGATCACCGCCTTGATCTCCCGGGCCAGGGCGGGGGTCATCCGCTCGTCCGGGTCGAGGTAGAGCACCCAGGGGGCCCGGGTGCGGGCGATGCCGTAGGCCTTGTTGACGTTGAGGTTCTCGAGGTTGGGCCGGCGGTAGACCCGGGCTCCGGCCCTCCGGGCGACGCGGGCGGAACCGTCGGAACTTGCGCAATCCACCACCACGATTTCATCGGCCAGCCCCCGGATCGAGGTGAGGCAGCCCGCCAATTCGGCCGATTCGTTGTGAACGATGACCGAGACGGCAATTCTAGGTTTGCTCACAGTTCATTCCTTCCCCTCTCCTCCCGCGACGGGAGGAGAGGGCAGGGTGAGGTGGGGCCGTTAGCCGAGGCGCTTGAGGGCGTCGGCGAGGGAGGCGGCCGGGGCCTCGACCATGACGCCGCACCGGCGGCGGGGCTCGGTTTCCCGCTTGAGCGTCAGGGTGCCGCCCGGAAATGCCTTGCCCAGGACCGCCTTGATGACCGGTTCCACCTGGTCATACGAGGCCGCGACGTTGGGCGCGGCGCCCCGGTCGTTGACCACCAATTCCAGCCTGTTGGCCTGGAAGGTCAGGCCGGCGGCCCTGGCCTCGGGCTCGGCTTCCAGCACGGCGCACCCGGTCAGGGCTTCCTTGAGCGCCCGGGTCAGGGCCGCCTCGGGGCTCCCGGCCGCCTCGGCCGGCGCGTGGCGCTGGCTGTAGACCAGCCCCACCGCGCCGCCGGTGTTGTCCAGCACCCACTGGCCCTCGTGGGCGACCAGCAGGACCTGGGGACCCTCGGCGACGTGGGTGTACTCCGCCACGTCCACCAGCATCCCGCCGAGCTTCCGGTCCTGGATGAACCGGTGGAACACCGGGATAAACGCCCGGAAATCCACGGCTCCCCGGGCGCTGGCCGCCTCGGCCGTCCCGCCGAAGGCGGGGGTCGCGAAGACCTTGACGTTGAACTTGGTGAGCGCGGTCGCCGTGGCGGCGCTCACAGCAGGTCCACCTTGAGGCCCGCGGCCGCGGCCACGTTCCCCATGAAGCTGTGCATGGCCTCCAGCCAGAGCTGGGCCTCCTCCACGCGCACGTGCACCGCGTCGGCCGTCGGGGTCGTGACCGGCTGGTCGTGCGCCTTGCGCAGCAGCCGCGCGAACGGCTTGTGGCCGGCCGGCAGGTGCTCGAAGAGCTTGCCGGACATGGGGTCCGGCGAGCAGAACAGCCGGTTGAACTCCTCGTACACCTTCGCCGGCTGGTCCGGGAACTCCCGGTTGACCACGCGCAGGGCCGCGAGCGCCCCGTGATGCATCGAGGCGTCCGCCTGGTCCAGCGCCTTCCGGAGGTCGCCCTTGTCCAGCGTGATCTGGGCCTCGAAGATCTCCCGGCCCGACGCCTCAAGCGCGAACTGGGACGGGGTGATCACCTCGCCGGCGCACTCGCCCTTGCCGATGTCGCTCATCGTGAACTCCCGCGGGTCGCCCCAGTCGGAGTAGAGCCGCGGCTCGGCGTCATGGGTCGGCAGGACCGTGAGGTCCTTCAGCAGCTCGAGCACCGTGCCCTTGCCGATCCGCTTGATGTACGCCTGGAAGGACTCGCCCTTCGTGTGCTCCGCCGCAAACTTGCCCGTGATCCGGTCCACGACGTCCGGGATCCGCTTCGACGGCACCGCGCAGATCGCGAGGCCGTACGAGCCCGCGTTTTCCGTCCACTGGCCGCCCAGCACGACGTTGAAGTGGGGGACGGTGTACCCGCCCACCTTGCGGCTGCCGCCGTAGAACCCGAGATCGGCGATGTGGTGCTGGCTGCACGAGTTGGGGCAGCCCGACACCTTGATCTTGAGCTTGCGCACGTCCTCCGGCAGGTCGTCCACCGCGGCCAGCAGCCGCCGCTGGAGCTCCCGCGCCATGCCGCGCGACGAGGAGATCCCGAGCTTGCAGGTGTCGGTGCCCGGGCACGCGGTGATGTCCGCGATCGTGTTGGCGCCGGGCTTCGCCAGCCCGAGCTTCCCGAGGTCCGCGAAGATCGCCGGCAGGTCGGCCTCGCTCACATACCGCAGCACGACGTTCTGGTCCACGGTCGTGCGGCACGTGTCGTTGGTGTACTTCCGGACGATGTCCGCGAGCCCCCGCATCTGGTCGGGCGTGTAGTCGCCCAGGGGGGTCATGATGTAGACCACGACGTACCCCGCCTGCCGCTGCTGGTACACGCTGTCGCGCTGCCACGACGCGAATCCCGCCGGCTTGGCCGCACCGTTCAGCGCCTGGGCGGGCTTCTTCGCCTCCTCCTTCCAGGCCTTCACTTCCTCGGCGGGCCACTCCTTCCAGCGGGGATCCACCGTGAGGACCTTGAGCTCCTCGCGCACCAACCGCTGGAACTCGCCGATGCCCAGCTTCTTCACGAGGAACTTGATCCGGGCCATGGAGCGCAGCTTCTTCTCGCCCAGCCGGCCGTACACCCGGGACACCGCCTGGCCGTAGGGGAGGAGCTGGTCCACGGGCACGAAGTCCTCCAGGACCTGCGCGTTGAACGGCGTGGGGCCGAGGCCCCCGCCCACGTAGAGCCGGAAGCCGCGTGCCCCGTCCTTCACCACGGCGAGGGCGCCCATGTCGTGCATATTGATCAGGCCGCACGCCTCGTGCTCGCAGCCCGAGAACGCCATCTTGAACTTGCGGCCGAAGTCTTGCGCGTCCGGGTGGCCGAGCATGAACCGGAAGAAGGCGCGGGAATACGGCGTCACGTCGAACGACTCGGTGCGGCAGACGCCCGCCAGCGGGCAGGCGGTGACGTTGCGCACGGAGTTGCCGCAGGCCTCGCGGGTGGTGATCCCCACCGCCGCCAGCCGGCGCATGATGTCCGGCGTGTCCTCGATATGGATGAAGTGGAGCTGGAAGTCCTGCCGGGTCGTGATGTGCGCGATCTGGTCGGAGTATTCCTCCGCCAGTTCGGCGAGGGTCTCGAGCTGGGCGGCCGTCAGCCCCCCGTAGGGAAACTTGATCCGGAGCATCCCCGGGGCGTCCCACTCGGTGTTCGGGCCCTTCGTCGTAATCCCGGTGTTCGGGAAGGTCAGCTTCTTGAGCTCCTTCCCGTCGTGCCGGTGGCCGTTGTCGTACCGCTGGCCGTACGATCCGCGCCGCAGCCGGGTCTCGGCGAACACCGTCTCCTCGATCTTGCCGGCCTTGCGGAGCGTGATCTGGGTCTCGAAGGTGTCGATTTCCTTCGCCAAGTCCGGCTCGATCTTCCCCGCCAGCCGTGCCTGCCACGCCGTTGCGTTGCTCATAAAACCTCCCTTAAGCCATCAATGAATAGATAACCCAGTGTAATCCCAATTTTCTCCAATGAAAAGACCCTCGATGGGACAATGACCAACCATGAAGTATCCCGTGCCCCGCTCCCTTGGTTTGGACGATGCTCCACTGCAATGGGAGCCGGTCCCCGTCGGCGAATCCGGTGACGAGGTCTTCCGGGTGACCGGCGCCGGGCTCCCGCTCCGGTACGTGAAGACCTCGGCGCGGGTGCAGCGCGGGTTGCTGAAAGACGAGGCCGACCGCATGACGTGGCTGAAGGGACGGTTGGAGGTCCCGGAGGTGCTGGGTTATGCCGCCACGCCTGAGCGCGAATGGTTGGTGACGTCCGCCATCCCGGGGTTGTGCGCCTTTGATACGGCGATTGGGCTGCCCCGCGAGGAGGTCGTCCGGGGGCTGGCGACCGCGCTGAAGCGGATCCACGCGATCGGCGTGACCGGGTGTCCGTTTGACACCCAGCGGCTGGCGGCCAAGATCGCGGATGCGGGCCGCCAGGCGGCGGCGAAGGGGTCGGAGGCGGCGGCGGAATTCGAGGCGTTCCTGGCCCGCCCGCGCCCCCCGGAAGACCTGGTGTTCTGTCACGGGGACTATTGCCAGCCGAACATCCTCTTCCATCAGGGCCGGATCAGCGGGTTCATCGACCTGGGGTACGCCGGCATCGCGGACCGCTATTACGACTTCGGGCAGGCGGTCATGAGCCTCAAGCGGAACGGGGATGAGCCCCGGATCCCGCTGTTCTTCGACGCGTACGGCCTCCCCGCGCCGGACTGGGACAAGATCGAATACTACCAGACGCTGGAGATGTTCTATTAGCCGACTGCGACCTGGCTGTTGGAAGGGGAGATCGGTGTAGAGTACATCCATGCGACGCGCGTACAGTGCGGTGTTCACGGCGATGGCGCTGGCCGGGTGCGGCGCGAAGCCGACGGTGCTGGTGGCGCGGGTCGAGAGCTGGGAGGCGGCGGAGTCGGTGCGGGACTGGAAGCCGTGGAACGAGTCCGTCACGGCGTTCATCGTGGGGGACCACGCCACGGACGGCGCGCACGGCCTGCGGCTTGCCTACGACATCGCGAAATACAAGTGGCCGCTGGCGATGCGCGAGTTCACCCCGCCCCTCGACCTGCGGTCCGCCGACCTCGTCCGGGTGGACGTCTTCGTCGCGGACGGGCCGCCGCGCGACCTGGCCCTCCGGCTGGGCCTGAAACTCGCGGACAAGGTGGGGTCTCCGCCGGTTCCGCTGCACGCCGGCGCGAATGCGCTCACCTTCAACCTGAACGAGGCCTGGCTGCCCGCCGCAGCGCGGAATTCCGTCTCCCAGCTCGAGCTGATCCTCTCGTCCGAAGCCGGTTCCGGATCCGGCTGGGTCGTCTTCGACAACCTCCGCCTGGAGCGCCTCGCGAAATAGGACCCCCTGTGCGGGGCGCGGCCGGGCTGCGTAGGATGGACGGATGGGCGGCGAACCGGGACACGAGCGGAAGGGCCTGCTGATCTCGTGCGATCCCGCCTGCCGGGCCGTCGCGCTGGCGGAGCTGGCGGCGGTGCTGCCTCCCGGGCCGGGGCCGGAATGGCTGGAAGAAGGCCTGGCCCTGGTCCCCGCCGGCATCGAGTTCGACGGGGTCGCCGCGTCCATTGACGGGATCGCCCCGATCTTCGTCCGGCACATTGCGCCGGTCCACCGGGAACACCCCTTGGTGGCGGGGGAGGCCGACCTCGAGGTGCTGAAGGGCGGGGCGACGGTGCTCGCCGGGCGCCTCCGGGCCGGGGGGACGTTTTCGGTCCAGACCCGCGTGCTGGGAGCCGGAAAGCTGCCGTATCGCCGGGTGGTCGTGAGCGAGGCGCTGTCCACGCTGCTGGAGCCCCTGACCGGCGCGAGGATGGATGCACGGACGCCGGACCAGGTGCTGACCGTGGTGTGCACGCCCACCCGGGGCCTCCTCGGGGTCTCGCGGACGGCCCAGAACAGGAGCGCGTGGCCGGGCGGGATGCACCGGTTCAAGAACGAGGACGGGCAGGTCAGCCGGTCCGAGCACAAGCTGCTGGAAGCGATCAGCGTCTTCGGGCTGGAGCTGCCGGCGGCCGGCACCGCGCTGGACATGGGGGCCGCCCCGGGGGGGTGGACGAGGGTGCTGCGCCAGCGGGGGCTGACGGTCACCGCCGTGGATCCCGCCGACCTGGATCCGGCGCTCCGGCGCGATCCGGGCGTGAACCACGTGCGCGGCCAGGTCCAGGCGTTCCTCGGGGCGGGGCGGACCTTCGACGTGGTCGTCAACGACATGCGGATGGACGCGGCGGAGTCGGTGGGCCTCATGGTGATCGCCCGGGCGGCCCTCAAGCCCGGCGGGGTGGCCGTGGTGACCCTCAAGCTGCCCGAGGAGGACGAGGTTTCAATCCGCACGCTCGAATCGGTGCGCGGGCTGGTCGCCCGGCTCGGGAAAAACTACCGTCTCCGCGGTGCCCGTCGGCTCTATCACAACCGGAGCGAGGTCACCGTCGCGCTGCAGGCGGCCTGACCCGGGGCGACGGGAACTCCCGCCTGCCTGCGCGGGTTGAATTCTGCAGGGTGAACTCCATGACGTCCGTTGAAAAGCTCCAACTCCTGGTGGGGGCGTGGCCGGGAGTCTCGATCCGGCCCCACCGGGGCGCCGGCCGGGAGTTCCGCTTCCGGGACGTCGAGCTGGGGCATGTGCACCCCGCCGGGGAGCTGGACCTGCCGTTTTCCCGGGAGATCCGCGACGCGCTGACCGCCGGGGGGCACGCGGAGCCGCACCGGTGGCTGCCAGACTCCGGGTGGACCACCTTCCGGATCCAGGGCGACGGCGACCTCCAGCACGCCGTCTGGCTCCTGCGCTTGGCCTGGCTGCGCCAGTCGCTGAAGGTGGCCGCCGATTCCGGCGCCCTGTTTGCGCGCGAGCAGGAGAGGCTCCAGCTCGACCCCGCCCTGGCGGCGCTGGTCCGGCCGCCGGCCCCGCTCGTCGCGTCCGGCCGCGTCTGACCACGCCTAGGCATTCGCTCCAAATCCGTTAGGGATTCCTCCCCCTGTTGCCCGCGGGGCGGGGGACGTAAGCTGACCCTGAAGAGCCGCCCGGCTTTCCCCAACGTCAGACACCTACGATCCGGAAGCACCTGCGCGGGTCAGGAATGGTACGGAGGAATCTCGCATGCGATATCCCGTCCGCCTTGCCGTCGTCTCCCTTCTCCTTGGTTCAACCGGCTGTTTCGGCCGGGTCCTGGTCGGGGTCAGCGAGCCCGCGCCGCAGCGGGTGGTGGTGGTCGAGGACGACGGACCGTGGATCGTCGCCCGCACCGAGCGGCGTCCGGGCATGCACCGGTACCGGTACTACGAGCACGACCAGGTCTACTACGACATGGACACGCGCGTGTACTACTACCAGGACAATTATGAGGGTCCGTGGATCACCGTGAACACGCTCCCCAGCTACGTGATCCTGGAGAACACCTATGCCGTGGACCTGGACATGCGCGCCAACCATCCCTACGAACACCACGACGCGGTCATGAAGTCGTACCCGCCCGGCCAGCAGAAGCGGGAGCGGAAGGAAGACCGCGGACGGGGGCATGGCGACGGGGACGGCCGCGACAACAACAACGGCCGGGGCAACGGCCGGGGCGGCTGGCGCCGGGGGTAGACGCTCGGACCGGGAACGGATCACGGGCGGGAGGGCGGCGGTCGCCCTCCCGCTTTCCGTGAGCGGGGGGCCCCCGTGAACCTGCTTCCGCCGGCATGGTGAAATAGCCCGCATGACCGCCCGACGACCGGCCCGCCCCCGCGTCCTGCTGGATCCCTCCTTCCGGCCCCTGGCCCAGCTCTTCACCGCCGCCGATTTCCGCCGGCTCCGGTCCATGGCGGACCTAGTCTGGGCGCGCAATCGGGAGCTGCCCCGCCGGGTCCTCGAGGCGAACCGGGACGTGGAGGCGATCATCTGCGGGTACTGGCGGTACGGGGACATCGCCTCCTTTCCGCGGCTCAAGGCGGTCCTCGAGGTGGGCGGGACGCTGCCGGACCCCCGGTGGCTGGACTATGACCACGCGTTCCGCCGGGGCATCACGGTCGCCTCGTGCGCGCCGGGGTTCGGGCCGGCCGTGGCCGAGATGGCGCTGGCCCTGACCCTCGCGTGTACCCGCAACGTCGTCGAGACCGACCGCCGGTTCCGGGCCGCCACCGAGCGGTGGGGTTTCACTGAGACGGCCGAAAGCTGGACGCTCTTCGACAAGGCGGTCGGGTTCATCGGGTTCGGCGGGCTGGCCCGCAACCTCAAGCCGCTGCTCGACCCGTTCCGCTGCCGTGTCGCGGTCCACGATCCCTGGCTCAAGCCGGCGGTGATCCGCGCCGCGGGCGCGGAGCCGTCCGGCCTGGACGCGCTGCTCCGGAACTCGCGGGTGATCTACGTCCTGGCGATTCCGAGCCCGGCGAACCGCGGGCTCCTGGACCGGCGGCGCCTGTCCCTCATCCGGAAGGGCGCCGTCCTCGTCCTGATCAGCCGGTCGCACCTCGTGGATTTCGACGCCCTGACGGACCTCGTGCGCCGCCGCCGGTTCCGGGCGGCGATCGACGTCTTTCCCGCCGAGCCGCTCCCGCGCCGCCACCCGATCCGGCGGGCGCCGTGGGCCGTGCTGTCGTCGCACAAGGCGGGCGCGATGGACGAGGCCATGAAGCTGATCGGCCGGTGGACGGTGGACGACCTGGCCGCCATCCTGCGGGGGAGGCGGCCCCGGCACCTGCAGGTGGCGACGCCCGGATACGTCGCCCGCTTCCGGGTCCCCGGCGGGAGCGGGTCCCGATGATCGCGGAGGCGGACTGGGCGGCGTACGAACGGGACGGGTGGCTGAAGCTGGGGCGGGTGCTGGACGACGCGGAGCTGGCGGACTTCCAGGCGCGCATCGATGCCATCATGCTGGGCACGGCCGACGTGCCGTACGACCGGCTGCTGATGCAGCTCGACGGCGCCAGCGGGAAGTACGAGGACGCCGGGGAACAGTCGAACGGGTTCAAGGGCGCGACGCTGGCGTACCGGAAGATCCAGAACCTGGAACTCGATCCGCTCCACCTCGCCTTCATGCAGCGGCCCTTGTTCCGGGAGATCTGCGACCGGGTCTACGGCCCGTCCACCGCGATTTCGTCGTTCCGCGCGATGTTCATGAACAAGCCCGCGCGGCAGGGGACCTTCCTGCCCTGGCACCAGGACCGGTGGGCCTTCCTCGACCGTGACCCGCTGATCACCCTCTGGACCGCGCTCGATCCCGCGACGGTGGCGAACGGGTGCGTGCAGGTGGTGCCCGGAACCCACCGGGAGGGCGTCATCAACCCGTCGCACGGCTCCGGGTTCCTGACGCCGGAACAGGCGGCCGGCCGCGCCGTTCCCGGGGCCATCCAGTTCCTCGAGCTCGAGGCGGGCGAGGCCGTGCTGCTCCACAACTGGCTGCTGCACTCTTCGGACGTCAACCGTACGGACCGGCCCCGCCGCGCCTTCAGCGTCTGCTACATGGATGCGCGCACCCGCACGACCGCGGGCGAAGGTTTCCCCGTGATCTTCGACCCGCGGACGGCCTGACCCGGATGGCCGCCGACAATTTCGACCAGCCGCGTCCCCGGGCAGCGACGGTCCCGCTGCATCCGGGGATCCGGAAACCCTGATGCACCGGGTGACGCTCGGGCGCACCGGGTTGTCGGTCAGCGCGGCGGCGCTGGGCGGAGGCGGGGCGAGCTGCCTGGGGCGGCGGACCGGCGGATCGCTCGAGAATTCCGTGCGGCTGATCCGCCGCGCGCTGGAGCTGGGCGTCACCTTCTTCGATACCGCCGAGGCGTACCGGACGGAGGACGATTTCGGCGAGGCCCTGGCGGGGGTCCCGCGGGACGCCTTCGTGCTCTCGACGAAAAAGACCACCTGGCAGAAGGAGGGTACCACCGAGGATTTCACGGCGGATGACATCACCGCGGCGCTCGACGCCAGCCTCAAGCGACTCCGGCTGGACCATGTAGATATCTATCATCTGCACGGGCTGGGCGCCGAGCGGTACGACCACGCGCTGGCCCACTGGGTCCCCGCGCTCCGCGCCCTGCGCCAACAGGGGAAGATCCGGGCCATCGCGGTTTCCGAGCCGTTCGAGCGGGACCAGGGGCATACGATGCTGGCGCGCGCCGTCTCCGACGGGTGGCCGGATGTCGTGATGGTGGGATTCAACATCCTCAACCCATCCGCCCGCGAGCGCGTGCTGGCCCCGTGCGCCGTGCAGGGCATCGGGACGATGGTGATGTTCGCGGTGCGGAAGGCGTTCAGCCGCCCGGAGCGGCTGGACGAGATCCTCGCCGACCTCAAGGCCCGGGGGAAGCTGGGGCCCGGCCTGGAGGAGGGGCCGGCCCCGCTGGGATTTCTGCTGCGCGAAGGTGGGGCCGAATCGCTGACGGACGCGGCCTACCGGTTCTGCCGCCACGAGCCGGGCGTGCATGCGGTCCTGTTCGGGACCGGCGACCTCGCCCACCTGGAGGCCAACATCGCCTCGCTCGGCCGGCCGCCGCTGCCGGCCGCGGCGCTCGCCCGGTTGCGGACGGCGTTCGAGGGCGTGGACGACGTGTCCGGCGGCTGACGCCGCCGGGCCCGTCGGTCAGGTGAGGGAGGCGGTTGCCGGGGACACGGCCCCGAGGTACCAGCGGACCCAGGAGTCCACGTTGTATTCCTTGTAGGTGGAGTAGGGGCCGGGCCGGTAGGCCGAGGAGTTCACCCCGAGCTGCTGGCGCTCACAGATCGTCCAGTCCTGCTCGCTCGTGAGCTGCCAGAACGGCAGGAGCTTCGCGAGATCGTAGTCGCGGCCCTCCACCGCCTTCTCGTCCACCAGCCACCACGCCCGAATCAGCGTCTCGTTGGGCCCGCCGGGCAGGAGCCGCGTCGTGACCCCGTGGTCGCAGGAGGAGTGGTTCCAGAAGTTGGGGAGCGTCCGCAGCCGGAGCGTGCCCACGTCGGGGTCGGGATAGGAGCCCATCAGGGTGGACACGGTCTTGCCGTCCATGGACTCGCTCACGAACCCGTCCACCAGCGGCGTGCGGTTCGCCGCGTACCACTTGTTGGCGGCCGGATCGGGCCAGGGCGTGAGGCCGGTCTCGGACCGCGGGTTCCCGAGGCCGCAGCTCGCCCACTTGGCCTCGGCCCGCTTGACCATGGCCTCCATCTGGGCGCGGATCCGGGGGGTGACGTCGTCGGGATTGTAGTGGTCGAGGTTGGCCCGCACGTACTGGGGATGGTTCGAGACGCAGTGGAAGCACTCGCGGTTGTTCTCCCAGACCAGCTTCCAGTTGGCCGCGACGCGGTAGTCGATGATCTTGGCGACCTTCGCGCGCCCCAGGCCCTGGGGCTTGAGGGCGGGCGCGAACTCGGCATGGACGGGGTCGAAGTCCGGCGGCGTCGCGGCCAGCGAGATGAAGACCAGGCCCTCGACCTCGCGGGTGTGGATCGTCCCCAGCCCGAGCGCCGCGCGGTCCAGCCCCTCCTGCATCCCGGTGGTGTGCACGAGCGCGCCGTCGAACCCGTAGGCCCACTGGTGGTACGGGCAGACCAGGCGCTTGCTCGCGTGGCCGGCCGGCTCCACGCAGACCAGCGAGCCCCGGTGCCGGCAGGTGTTGAAGAGGGCGCGCGCCACCCCGTCGTCGCCGCGCACGACGATGAGCGGATCCTTGTCCACCTCCAGCGTCACCCAGTCCCCGGCCTCCTTGATCTCGCAGGAATGGCAGGCGAAGAGCCACCCGGCGCGCCAGATGCGCTCGACGTCGGCGCGGTACACCTCGGGAGCGTTGTAGAACCCGCCGAGCAGCGTGTGGTGCGCGGGTTGCCGGGCCACCAGCGCGTCGAGCGCGGCATGGGCGGGCGAAACGACCGGGTTCATGTCAGGCCGATTATCCCCGCCCGGTCCCCCTGATTCAACAGGGCGGTACAATCTCCTTCCATGAAGGACCGCGCGGAGATCGTGATCGTCGGGGGGGGGATCGTCGGCGCGCAGATCGCGTGGCACCTGGCGAAGCTCGGGAAGACGGATGTGGTCCTGCTCGAGAAGGGCGAGATCGCCAGCGGCGAGTCGTCGCACGCCGCCGGGCTGGTCACGCAGTTTGCCACGTCCCAGACCATGCTGCGCTGGCGGATGTACAGCGTGGCGCTCTACAAGGAGCTCGGCCTCTTCGAGACCGTCGGCGGGTTGCGCGTGGCGTCGTCGCCGGAGCAGCTCAAGGAGCTGGAGCGCAGCGTCAGCCGCGCGCGGGCGCTGGGGCTCGACTGCGGGATCATCCCGCCCGCCGAGGCGGTGAAGGTCATGCCGCAGATCAGCGCGGAGAGCCTCTTCGGCGCGGTCCACCTGCCGGGCGACGGGCAGCTCGATCCGTACACCGTCACGACGACCATGGCGCGGCTCGCGCGCGACCTCGGGGTGGAGGTCCGGACGCACGAGCGGCTGACCGGTATCGAGCTGGACGGGAACCGGCGCATCACCCGGGTCCTGACCGAGAAGGGGAGTATCGCGACCTCGATCGTGGTGAACGCGGCGGGGATGTGGGCGCCCCGGGTGGCCGCGATGGCCGGGGTGCGCGTGCCCACGACGCCGGTGGACCACCAGCACATCGCCCTGGCGCCGGTGCCGGGCCGGGAGTTCGGGAAGGACGCGCCGTGCCTGCGCGACCCCGACAACCTCGTCTACATGCGGCAGGAGCAGGGCGGGCTCATGATCGGCGGGTACGAGGGCAACCCCCTGGCCCGGTGGATCGACGGCGCGCCGTGGGAGCACGGCAGCGCGACCCTGCCCGAGGACTTCGAGCGGTTCGAGCCGCTCCTGCAGGGCGCGATCCGGCGCATCCCGATGCTGCAGGAGGCCAGCATGGTGGCGCTCGTCTGCCACCCCGGCGCGTATACGCCCGACAGCCAGCCGCTGCTGGGGCCCGTGCCGGAGGCAAAGGGGCTGTGGATGGCCGCGGGCATGTCCCTCAATGGCTACGGCGGCGCGGGCGGAATCGGCAAGACGATGGCCGAATGGATCACTTCCGGCGAGGCGCCGCTGGATGTCTACGCGTACAAGGCGACCCGGTTCGGGAACTACTTCAACGACCCGGCATGGGCCGCCGAGCGCACGCGCGAAGGCGTGCGGTACTACTACCGGCTCAAGTATCCGCACGACGAGAACGAGTGGGCGCGGCCGCACCGGCTGAGCCCGGTGCATTTCCGCCTGATGGAGCTGGGCGCGGTGTTCGGCGAGAAGTTCGGGTGGGAGCGCGTCAACTTCTTCGAGCCGGGCCGCCCCTCCCGCCGGGCCGGGGCGGACCAGCGCGGGTGGGGCTGGACGAAGCCGCCCTTCTTCGACCGGGTGGGGGAGGAGCACCGCGCCACCCGCGAACGGGCGACCCTCTACGACCTGACCTCCTTCGGCAAGATCGAGGTGTCCGGGCCCGGGGCGCTCGGCCTCCTGCAGCATGTCGCGGACTCGGATCTCGACAAGCCGGCGGGCACGGCGGTCTACACGCAGTTCCTCAACACCCGGGGCTGCGTCGAGGCGGACGTCACGATCACCCGGCTCGCGGCGGACCGGTTCCGCGTGGTCACGGGCTCCGGGTTCATTGGCAACGACCTTGCCTGGCTGCGGATGCACGCCGACGGGTTCGACGTGGCCATCCGGGATGTGACGGTCGAGCTCGCCGTCCTGGCGCTCTGGGGGCCGAACGCCCGGACGATCCTGGGCGCGGTGACGCCGGACGCAGTGAGCAACGAGGCGCTGCCGTACTATTCGGCGCGCGAGGTGTCCGTCGGCGGCGTGCCGGTGCTGGCCCAGCGGGTCTCATACGTCGGCGAGCTGGGCTGGGAGCTCTACGTCGCCCCCGACCGCGCGGTCCAGGTCTGGGACCGGCTGATGGCCGCCGGCCGCGACCACGGGATGGAGGTCGGCGGGTACAAGGCGCTCGACTCCCTCCGGCTCGAGAAGGGGTACCGGTACTACACGACCGACGTCACCCAGCTCTACACGCCGTACGAAGGCGGGCTGGGCTTCTGCGTCAACCTCGAGAAGGGCGACTTCATCGGCCGCGACGCGCTGGTGCGCCACAAGGAGGCCGGGCTGACCCGCAAGCTCTGCACGCTGGTGGCCGACGGCGACGACTACACGCAGGTGTACGGCGGCGAGGCGGTGATCGTGGACGGCAAGCCCCTCACGCGGGTGCGCAGCGGGGGGTACGGCTACACGGTCAGGAAGAACATCCTCCTCGCCACGCTGCCGATCGGGATCGCGAAGGCCGGCACCCGGGTGGACCTGGAGCTGCTCGACGGTCCCCGCGGCGCGGTCGTCGGCCCCACCGCGTTGTACGACCCGAAGGGGGAGCGGCTGCGCGCCTGACCGCTCCGGGGCTCGGTCAGTTGCGGGCGGCCTCCGGGATCTTGGAGGCGGCGACCTGGGAGATCCGGACGGTGGTCATCTTGTCGCCCACGGTGATCGCGTTCACCACGTCCTGCCCCTCGAAGACCTGCCCGAAGACCGTGTACTGGTTGTCGAGCGAGGGCAACGCGGCGAGACAGATATAGAACTGGCTCCCGGCGGAATCCGGGTCCGGCGTGCGCGCCATCGCCACGGTGCCCAGCAGGTGCTTGCGCGCGCTGAACTCCGCCTTGATGGTGTAGCCCGGGCCGCCCGAGCCGTTGCCGGCGGGATCGCCGCCCTGGATCACGAAGCCGGGGACGACGCGATGGAAGGCGAGCCCGTCATAGAACTTCTTGTTGGCGAGCTTCACGAAGTTGTCCACGGTGTTGGGCGCGTACTGCGGCAGCAGCGTGAACTTGATCGTGCCCTTCGCGGTCTTGATGGTCGCGACCGTCATGGTCTTGCCGGCGGCCTTGGAGGCCTTCACGGCAGGGGCCGCGCCGGAGACGGGGGTGGAGGAAGGCTCGGTGGCACCGCTCGATGCTACCGAGACCAGGCCGATGACCGCAACCACGCTGCGCAGGCTGTTCATGAGGCTCCCCCTTGCCGATGGATATCGTGCCGGACCAGTCGAATATACACCAGGGAATCGGGTCAGCCGCAGTCCACCTCGAGGGTCGCGACGCTGGCGGGGGGCAGCACCACGTGGAGACCCGCCGCGTCCATCCGGATCCCGGCCAGGTCGCGCGGTGCCACCGTGTCCGGGCGGTCGAAGGTGTTGACGGCGCGGGGGTCGGCCGCGGCCAGGACCCGGCCGCGGGCCGCGGTGGGCCGCGCGCC
>CAYNUZ010000012.1:0-25019 GCA_964400385.1 uncultured bacterium
ACGGCGGCGCGGGCGCGCGCCGGGTGGCGGAGCTGGGGCCGTTCGCGGGCGTCCCGCAGCCCGTGCCGCCGGCGGGGCCCCGCGGGGAGCGGGAATGCGCCTGGGACACCGCGTTCGTCCTGCCGATCGCGGGGGACTGGGTCAGCGGGGTCTACCTCGCGCGCCTGACCCGGCAGGACACCGGCGCGGAGAGCTACGTGCCGTTCGTGGTGCGCCCCGGGGCGCGGATCCCGGCCGTGCTCGTGCAGACCTCCGAGTTCTGCTGGCAGGCGTACAACCGGTGGCCCGACGACCGGTCGTCCCTCTACGACACGGACTGGTGGCTGGCCCGGCTCGTGCCGCTGATGGAGACGGCGGACCGGAACCTGCGGGTGTCCTTCGAGCGGCCGTACGGCATCCGGAAGTGGGACAGCGCCCCGGCCCTGCTGGCGCGGATCATCGGGTCGGCGGAGTTCCTCCAATGGGAGTACCCCCTCGTGTACTGGCTGGAGCGCGAGGGGATTGACGCGGGCTATACGACCAACTGGGACACGCACCGTACCGGGATTCCCGCCGGAACGCGGGCCTGGATCAGCAACGGCCACGACGAATACTGGTCGGCGGCCATATACCGGAACGTCGCGGCGGCCCGGGACCGCGGCACCGCGCTCCTCTTCCTGTCCGGCAATACCGCGTTCACGGAGCTGGCGTTCACGCCCTCCACGGTGTCCGGCGCCCCGGAGCGGGTGATCCGCCGGCACCGGATGTTCACCGGCCGGGAGGCGGACCTCATGGGCGTGGCCAACGGGTTCGCGGTCGTGGGCGACGACGACTGGCGGTGCGCGGCGCCGGAACACTGGCTTTTCGCGGGCACCGGGATGAAGGCGGGGGACGGGATCCGCAACCTCGTCGGGTGGGAGACCCACTCGGTCCGGTCCCGGACGATCCGGAACCTGGCCGTGGTCGCGGGCGGGCGGATCCCGGTGCGGATCAACCGCTGGGTGCGCCTGCCGTCCCGCCGCTGGTACAGCACGGTCTACGACACCGCCGCGGGCTCGTTCGTCTTCGCCGCCTCGACCATCTACTGGGGGCTGGGGCTGGCGAAGCCGCCGGTGCCGCTCGACGGCCACCCGTTCCTGTCCCGGGTGGCGCCGGACGAGCGGGTGGCGGTGATGACCCGGAACCTGCTCCGGCGGGCCGGGTTGCCGGCGGTATGATGATCGTTCGATGACCTGATCCTTCACCCGAACCCGCAAGGAGGCTTCCATGGCGACCCCCGCGATGCAGTACACCCGGCTCGGACGGACCGGGCTCAAGGTGAGCCGGCTGTGCCTGGGCACGATGAACTTCGGCCCCCGTACGACCGAGTCCGACAGCTTTGCCATCATGGACCGGGCCCTGGCCCTCGGCATCAACTTTTTCGACACCGCGGACGTCTACGGCTGGAAGCGGGGCGAGGGGATCACGGAGCAGATCATCGGCCGGTGGTTCGCGCAGGGCGGCGGCCGCCGCGAGAAGGTGGTGCTGGCCACCAAGGTCTACGGCGACATGGGCGACTGGCCCAACACCTCCCGCCTCTCCGCGCTGCACATCCGCAAGGCCTGCGAGGACTCGCTGCGCCGGCTCAAGACCGATTACCTCGACCTCTACCAGATGCATCACGTCCACCGGGAGACCCCGTGGGAGGAGATCTGGCAGGCGATGGAGCAGCTCCGGCGCGAGGGCAAGGTGATCTACGTGGGCTCGAGCAATTTCGCCGGGCTGCACATCGCGCAGGGGTGCGAGGCGGCGAAGCGCCGCGGGATCATGGGGCTGGTCTCCGAACAGAGCCTCTACAACCTCGATGCCCGCATGATCGAGCTGGAGGTCGTCCAGGCCTGCGAGGCGTACGGCCTCGGGATCATCCCGTGGAGCCCGCTGGGCGGCGGCTTCCTGGGCGGGGTGCTGCAGAAGGCGAAGGAGGGCCGGCGGGCCGACAAGGGCATGCTGGACCGGATCGCGAAGCACCGGAAGAAGCTCGTGGCGTGGGAGGGGCTGTGCCGCAAGCTGCACGAGCATCCGGCCGATACCGCGCTGGCGTGGCTGCTCCACCAGAAGGCGGTCACCGCGCCGATCATCGGTCCGCGGACCGCGGACCAGTTGAACGGGACGCTGCGGGCGCTGTCCATCAAGCTGTCGGCCGACACGCTGAAGAAGCTGGACGCGATCTTCCCGGGCCCCGGCGGCCACGCGCCCGAAGCCTACGCCTGGTAGCGTGACTTCGTCACGCTTCCACGCCTGGCTCGGGGCTTGACGCCGATCGAGGCGACCGGCGTCAGCCCTCGCTGCGGCGTGGTGACACGGCTTCGCCGCGTGGCCCGTGGCTCCGGCCTTCGCTTCGACGCGGTAGTGCGGCTTTCCCGCTGCGGCGCGGTGACACAGCTTCGCCGCGTGGCCCGTGGCTCCGGCCTTCGCTTCAACGCGGTAGTGCGGCTTTCCCGCTGCGGCGCGGTGACACGGCTTCGCGGGGCCGTGCTGGGCGCCGCCTTGGCGGTGTCCGGGCTGGCGGCGGCGGAGGTGAAGACCGTGGGCGGGCAGCAGGTGTTCGAGAACGATTGGTGCTTCTGCCTGATGCCCAAGCTGGTGCCGGAATCCCCGGCCAGCGTCAGCAGCGTCGCGTACGCGGCGGCCGCCCTCCCCGGGGGCGGGCTCGTCGTGGCCGGGACGGAGTCGCGCTCCGCCACCGGCTCCGGCTGGCGGGTCACACGGTACGCGCCCGGCGGCGTCGTCACGTGGAGCCGGAGCTTCACCTGGCAGCGGAACTTCTACGACGTGGCCCGGGCGGTAGCCGTGGCCCCGGACGGGGGCGTCGTGGCGGCCGGGTATTCCGAGTACGCCCGGGGCAGCGTCAGCCCGGCGGGGTTCCTCGTCGCCGGGTACGGCGCGGACGGGACGCCGCGGTGGCGGGATATCGTGGTCGCCGCGGCGGCGGCCCGGGCGGAGGGGGTCGCGGTGGACCGGTTGGGGGACGCCGTGGTGGCCGGATGGATGCAGCGCTCGATCACGACCGGGTCCACGTGGCTGGTCAGGAAATATTCGCCGGCCGGCGGGCTCGTCTGGTCCCGCACCTTCGGCGGCGCGGCCAACGGCCTGCACCGGGCCTATGCGGTCGCGGCCGATCCGGCGGGGGATGCCGTGGTGGCCGGGACCGTGGACCTGGGCGGCGCGCGCACGGCGTGGTGCCTGCGGCGGTTCGACCCGAAGGGAGGCGTCCGCTGGACCCGCACCACGGTCGGCGAGTCGTCGTGGCTGGATGCCCCGCATGCCGTGGCGGTCGGGCCGGACGGCCGGATCGCCGTGGCCGGCCGGATCGCGGCCGGAATGGCGCAGGCTGGCAACTGGCAGGTCCAGTCCTGGTCCCGGGACGGCGCGCTGCTCTGGAGCCGCAGCGTCAACGGGGCGGCCAGCAGGGACGACAAGGCCTTTGCCGTCGCGTTTGACGGCTGCGGCCGGGTGTTCGCGGCCGGCTACGACGACGGCGACGCGTCCCTCAAGGCGCCGTACGACGCGGGACGCTGGACGATCCGCGTCTTCGACGGCACCGGCGGGCCGGTGGGGATGCTCGACGATGCGCAGCTGGGGACGGCCGGCGGCGGCGCGTTCGGGCTGGTGGTGGACGGGACGGACGCGGTGGCCGTGGGATTCGAGAAGGCCGCGGAAGAGGGCCGGACCCGGTGGGTCGTGAAGCGGCTGCCCGGGCTGGGGTGCGCGGCGCCCGCCCGCGCCGGGCCGGGGCGCCCCTAACGACCCGCTAACGCGGGAGGCGGGGCGGCGCCGCGAGAAATCGTTGATTGAGGCCCTGTTCCGCATCCCTTGCTTGACAGCCGCCCCCCCGCCCTCTACGCTTCATCACTTAGTATGTCTACCCCCCCGGAGGAACCGGCCGTCCCGTTCCTCTCCAAGATCAAGGAGTTCCTCCTCGGGGACGAGAAGAATCCCCTTGATTCGCGCGTCTTCCACACCGGCTCCCTGATCGCCGTCCTGGCCTGGGTCGGCATGGGCGCGGACGGGCTGTCGTCCTCCTGCTACGGCCCGGAGGATGCCTACCTCGCGCTGGGGCCGCACACCTGCCTGACCCTCCCGCTGGCGCTGTTCATGGTCCTGGCGGTCTTCATGATTTCCGCCAGCTACACCCAGATCATCGAGCTTTTCGCGTCCGGCGGCGCGGGCGGCGGGTACCTGGTGGCGACCCGGTTCCTGGGATCGGGAGCGGGCGTCGTGTCCGGCGCGGCGCTGGTCGTGGACTACATCCTGACGATCGCCGTCAGCGTCGCGGCCAGCGAGGAGGCGTTCTTCAGCTTCGTCCCCCTCGCGTGGCACGGGGCGAAGATCTACGTCGCGATGGGGTTCCTGGTCCTGCTGCTGATCCTCAACCTGCGCGGCCTCAAGGAGTCCGTCACGGCGCTCACGCCGATCTTCCTCATCTTCGTCCTGACCCACCTGGCCGCGATCCTGACCGGGATCTTCGGCAATCTCCCCCGGGCGCACGACCTCCTGCTGGCCAACACGAGTGCCACCTCCGACATGCTGGGCTCGGTGGGGATGTGGGGCACGGTCTTCGTGCTCATGCGCGCCTTCTCGCTGGGCGGCGGTACGTATACGGGAATCGAGGCCGTGAGCAACGGGCTGGCGATCCTGCGGGAGCCGCGCGCCGAGACCGGCAAGCGGACCATGACGTACATGGCCTTCTCGCTGGCGTTCACGGCCAGCGGCCTCCTCCTCTGCTACGCGCTCAACGACATCCGGCACGAGCCGGGCCTCACGCTCAATGCCTCACTCCTGAACCACATGTGGTCGGGGCTGGTGGTGGGGCACGTGGCGGTGGGTCGGGGCCTGGTGGTGCTGGCGCTCGTCTCGGAGGCCGCGCTCCTGATCGTCGCGGCCCAGTCCGGGTTCATCGGCGGCCCGCAGGTGCTGGCCAGCATGGCGGCCGATTTCTGGGTGCCGCGCCGTCTCTCGAACCTGTCGGACCGGCTCGTGAACCAGGACGGCATCGTGATGATGGCCGGGGCGGCCGGGCTCGTCCTCTACTTCACGCACGCGAACGTGAACACCATCGTGGTCATGTACTCGATCAACGTGTTCATCACCTTCACGCTCTCCCAGCTCGGCATGTGCCGCCACTGGCTGGAGGTGCGCGGCACCGGCGCGCGCTGGGTGAAGCCGCTGGTGATCAACGGGACGGGCCTGGTCCTGACGACCTGGATCCTGGTCTTCACCTCGGTCGTCAAGCTCAAGGAGGGCGGGTGGGCGACGCTGGTGATGACCGCCGGGATGGTGGCCGGCTGCGTTCTCGTCAAGAACCACTACCTGGTGGTGCGCCAGCAGCTCAAGAAGCTGGATGACCTCCTGACGACGCTCAAGTTCCACTCGATCAAGCAGAAGGTCACCCGCAAGAACCCGGCCGCGCCCACGGCCATCCTCATGGTCAACGGATACAACGGGCTCGGGATCCACACGATGTTCTCGATCCTCAAGCTCTTCCCCGACCGGTTCAAGAACTTCCTGTTCGTCGAGGTGGGGACGATCGACTCGAGCCGGTTCAAGGGGCTGGACGCCATCCAGGCGCTCGAGGCGAACGTCAAGAACGACCTGGAGCGGTACGTGGAGCTGGCCCGCAACCTCGGCTTCTACAGCGAGCAGCGGTACGGCCTGAACGTGGACCGGTTGGAGGCCCTGGAGCGGCTGTGCGGCGAGATCGCGGGGGAGTTCAAGGACACGGTCTTCTTCGTGGGCAAGCTCGTGTTCGAGCACGAGACCTGGACCAGCGCGCTGCTCCACAGCCAGACCTCACTCTCCATCCAGAAGAAGCTCCTGTTCGACGGGCACCAGGTGATCGTGATGCCGATCCGCCTGCGGGGGTAGGGCGCGGACCCGTGGGCGGTACGATAGGCGGGTGACCGCCCCCGAGTTTCCCCGCCGGTTCGTGCCCCCCGCCGGCGACATGGCCGACTGGGCCGTGCTGGCCCCCCTCTTCGACGACCTCGACCGCCGGCCCCTGCCGGACCGGGCGGCCCTCGTCCGGTGGCTGGAGGACTGGGACGAGCTGACGGCCGCGGTGGACGAGGAAGGCACCCGCCGGAACATCGCGATGACCCTCCACACGGACGATCCGGAGAAGGAGAAGGCCCACCTGTTCTTCGTCGAGGCCATCGAGCCGAAGCTGCGGCCGCGCCAGCAGGCGCTGAAGACCCGGTTCCTGGCGGCGCCGGGGCGCGCCGCACTCGGCCCGGCGTACGCGGTGCTGGACCGGTCCCTCGCGGTCGAATCCGAGATCTACCGGGACGCCAACGTGCCGCTCTTCACCGAGGAGGAGAAGCTCTCCACCGAGTACCAGAAGACGATGGGGGCGATGACGGTGCCGTGGGACGGGGAGGACCGGACGCTGGCGCGGCTGCGGCCCGTCCTCGAGGAGACGGACCGGGCGCGGCGGGAGGCGGCCTGGACGCTCTCGGCCCGGCGCCGGCTGGCGGACAAGGACCGGCTGGAGGGGCTGTTCGAATCCCTGCTGGCGCTGCGCGGCCGGATCGCCGCCCAGGCCGACCTGCCGGACTACCGGGCCTTCATGTTCAAGACCTACAAGCGGTTCGACTACACGCCCGCGCACTGCGAGGCGTTTCACCGGGCCGTGGAAACCTGCGTCGTCCCCCTGGTGCGGAAGCTCCAGGCGGACCGCCGCCGCGACCTCCGGCTCCCGGCGCTGCGGCCGTGGGATCTCGCCGTGGACCCCACGGGACAGCCCCCGTTGAAGCCGTTCGCGAAGGCCGCCGACCTGATCGAGGGCACCGGCCGCATGATCCGCCGGGTGGACCCGGAGCTGGGCGCGCAGTTCGACCGGATGCGTGCGCTGGACCTGCTGAACCTCGAGAACTACAAGGGCAAGGCGCCGGGCGGGTACCAGGCCACCCTGGCCGAGCGGCGGCTGCCGTTCATCTTCATGAACGCCGTGGGGATGGACGAGGACGTCCGGACGCTGGCCCACGAGGGGGGGCACGCCTTCCACACCTTCGCGGCCCGGGACCTCCCGGTCCAGGCGTACCGGCACGCGCCGATGGAATTCTGCGAGGTGGCGTCCATGGGCATGGAGCTGCTGGTCCTGCCGCACCTGGACGAGTTCTACCGGGACCCGGCGGAGCTGGCCCGGGCCCGCCGGTCGCGGCTGGAGGACATCGTCGAGATCCTCCCGTGGATCGCCACGATCGACGCCTTCCAGCACTGGCTGTACACCCACCCGGGCCACACGGCGGCGGAGCGGCGGGAGGCGTGGCTGGGAGTCCACCGGCGGTTCTCGGGCGGGGAGGACTGGGCGGGATTCGAGGAGGAGCGGGCCTACCTCTGGCACCGCCAGCTCCACCTGTTCGAGGTCCCGTTCTATTACATCGAGTACGGCATCGCGCAGCTCGGGGCCCTGGGGCTGTGGGTCGCCGCCCGCCGGGACCCGGCGGCGGCGCTGGCCGGCTACCGGCGGGCGCTGGCGCTGGGCGGCTCCCGGCCGCTGCCGGAGCTGTTCGCCTCCGCCGGCCTGCCGTTCGACTTTTCCGAAACGACGGTCCGGCCGCTGGCCGACGCCGTCAGCGCCGCCTTGTCGGCCGGATGACGCCCTCTCGCGCTCACGCGCTGGGGCTCGAGACTCGCCCCGAGGACGACCAGGCGCGTCGTCGGCCGGCCTGATCCGGCGCCCGGCCTCTTAGCGCAAGCGCCGCCAAAGGCGGCGATGATTATGAATGGTGTTCCTTCAACTGCGCCAGCGAGCTTTGCGAGCTAGCCGAACACCCGGATCGGCATGATGGTCATCGTGAGCCCGGCCCACTGGAGCCGGGTCTGGATGGCCTCCGCCGTCTGGTTGTGCATGAGCGCGTGGTGCCAGCGCTCCCGCTGGAAGATCAGCTTGGCCCCGAACACCACGGCGTTGCTGAACCGCTTGGCGACGTCCAGGCACAGCCCCGAGGCGGCGCCCACCACGTCCGTGCCGACCGCCATCTCGTAGGTGGCGGGCAACCCGAGCTTGCGGGCCAGCTCGACATACCGCTGGAGGTCCTCCTCCACGTGCGCGCGCAAGTCCTCCAGCGCCTCGACCCCCTTGAAGCTTCCGGAATCCACGATCCCCACCGAGACGAAGACGATGTTCTTGAACGTGCCCGGGAACGACTTCAGGATCGAGAAGATGGCGTGGATCCCGATGCCGCTGAACCGCTCGACCAGCACGATCGCGGTCGGCGCGGCGGGATCCACCGGCCGGGTCGTGGGCCGGGACTTGATCGGGATGGCCAGCAATTGGGCATCCAGCCGCGCCAGCCGCGCCCGCACGGTCCGGTAATATCCCCGGCTCCACAGGCAGACCAGCGCGAGCACGGTGGTGGTCACGAGGGTGACCCAGCCGCCCAGCATGAACTTCTCCTTGATCATGAGCGCCAGGATGCCGGCGCAGAGCACCAGCCCCACCGCGTGCATGGCCAGCTCCGAGCGCCAGTTGGCCTGCCGGCCGCGCTCCCGCCAGCAGAGCACGATCATGGACAGCATCGAGAGCGAAAACGTGATGAACACGTTGATCGAGTACATGACCACGAGGATGAACGTGTCGCCGCGCGTGTAGAGCAGCGCCCCGATCGCGCCGGCCCCGAACAGGAGGACGCCGTTCTGCATCGTGAGCTGCTGGGAGAGCAGGCTGAACCGGCGGGGCAGCCAGCCGTCGAGCGCCATGTTGGACATGACGCGCGGGCCGTCGATGAACCCGGTCTGGGCGGCGATGAAGAGCAGCCCGGTCTCCGACATCAGGGTGATCCACAGCAGGAACCGGCCCGTCAGGTGGAACCGGGTGAAGCCCCGGACGAACGCGTCCTCCGCGAGGGTGGCGTTGAGGGTCTGGCCCTCCACCGGGCGGATGTCGGCGTACAGGTAGCTGATCAGGAGGGCCGAGGAGACCAGGGCCAGGGACACGGCCATGTAGACCATCGTGCGCTTGCCTGACTCCACCTTCGGCTCGCGCAGGATGCTGACGCCGTTGGACACGGCCTCGATCCCGGTGAAGGTGCCGGCGCCCATGGAGTACGCCTTCACCAGGATGAAGAACATGCCCGCCATGCCCAGCGTATGGGCCGCCTCGACGTTGCGGTCGGCGACTTCCCAGGTCACGCGGGCGAAGTCCCCGTTGTGCAGCCCCAGGCTGATGACGACCAGGATGGCGTGGCTCACGATGAAGAGAAAGAAGATCGGGGCGACCGAGATCACGGATTCCCGGACGCCCCGCAGGTTGATCAGGGAGAGGAGGACGATCGCGAGGATTTCCACGAACAGCTTGGCCCCGTGCCAGCCGGGCATGAGGCTGAACAGGGCATCGCCCCCCGCGGCCACCGACACCGTGATCGTCAGCACATAGTCCACGAGGAGCGCGCTGCCGGAGACGAGCCCGGGAACGGGGCCGAGCAGCTTCGACGCGACCACGTAGCCGCCGCCCCCGCCCGGGAAATGTTCGATGATCTTGCTGTACACCGCGGAGATGATCGCGATGGTGATGACGACGGCCAGGGCGACAAACGGCACCAGGTACCGGTGCGCACCCAGGACCCGGAAGGACTCCTCCGGCCCGTACGCGGAGGAGGACAAGCCGTCTGCCCCCATCCCGACCCAGGCCAGCAGTGGAATCAGCGCGACCTTGTGGAAGATCGCCCGGTCCCAGAGGTTCCGGGGCGCGCCCAGGAGCCAGGTCAGCAGCTTGGCGCGCCGGCTCCCGCCGGGCGGGACGACGCCCAGGGCGGGCAGGTCGGCGGGGAGTTGGGGCAGGGCCGCGACTCCCGCCCCCCTGCGGCGGGTCGCGGCGGATGGCGGCAGACGCCGGCCCCCCCGCGGTCGCACGATGGATGATGACATGTTGCTGCTCCCCGGCTCCCGCCCCGTCCCGAATCCCGCTTGACGCGGTGAATCCGTGGGACTATACCCTAGGGATGCGTAAGGATACTGTTAGGATCAGCCTGCCTGGATGACACGACGGCGACGGTGCGGCATTCAGCCGCTCCCGCCGTCCTCGAAGACCCGCACGGGCAGGACCATCATCGGGACCCCGGCATACTGGAGGCGGGACTGGATGGCGCGGCCGGTCTGGTTGTGGAGGAGCCGGTGATACCAGCGCTCATGCTGGAAGACTAGCTGCGCACCGAAGACGATCGCGCTCTGCAGGCGCCGGGCGACGGCCAGGCAGAGATCGCTGCCCGCCTGCACCACGTCCGTGCCGATCGTCATCTCGTACCGGGCGGCAAAGCCCAGGCGGCGCGCGAGCGCGGTGTACCGTCGCAGATCAGCCTCCACATGCGCACGCAATTCGCCGAGGGAGTCCGCGCCTTTGAACACCCCGGAATCCACCACGCCGACCGAGACGAAGACCACGTTCCCGAAGGTCCTCGGGAACGACCGGAGGATGGAGAACACCGCATGGATCCCGACCCCCCCGAACCGGTCGACCAGCAGGATCGCGGTGGGCCGGGCGGCATCGAAGCGGCGGGCCGTCGGCCGGCGCCGGATGGGGAGGTGGAGCAGCTGTCGGTCCAGGCGGTCCAGGCGGGCCCGGACCGAGCGGTAGTAGCGGCGCATCCAGAGGCAGCAGGCCAGGAGCCCCAGGGTGATGGCCATGGTCAGCCAGCCGCCGGCGGAGAATTTTTCGACCACCATCAACACGAGGATCGACGAGCACAGGGCCAATCCGATGACATGAATCGCGATCTTGTTCCTCCAGGCCGGGAGCGCGGCCCGCTGGCTCCAGTAGAAATGGACCATGGACAGCTCCGTGAGTGAAAACGTGATGAACACGTTGATGCTGTACATGAGGACGAGGACTTCTGTGCTCCCGCCGGTGTAGACGAGCGAGGCGATCGAGCCGATGCCGAAGAGCAGGACGCCGTTCTGCATGGTCAGCCGCTCGGACAACGCGCTGAACCTGCGGGGGAGCCAGGAGTCCACGGCCATGTTGGCCATGACCCGGGGGCCGTCGATGAACCCGGTCTGCGCGGCGATGATCAACAGCCCGGCCTCCGAGAGCAGCGTGACGGCGATGAGGGTGGCCGGCCAGGCGCCCGCCCCGAAGGTCCCGCCGCCGAACACCGTCTTGGCCAGGACGGCGTTGAGGGTCTCCCCTTCGACGGGGTGGACGCCCACGAGCAGGTAGCCGAGGAAGAGGCCTCCCGAGGCGACGGCCAGAGAGACGGCCATATACAGCATCGTGCGCTTGCCTGTCCGCACCTGCGGCTCCCGCAGGATGCCGAGCCCGTTGGAGACCGCCTCGATCCCGGTGTAGGTTCCGGCGCCCCGCGAATAGGCTTGGAAGAAGATCGCCAGCAGGGCGAGGCTGCCCAAGGACGAGAGGCCCTGGGACCAGCCGGCGCCGACGCCCGCGGCAACCTGTCCGGCCTGGCCCCAGCTCAGGACGACGCTGCTGACGATCAGGAGGATGTGGCTGGCGACGAAGGCGAAGAAGACGGGCGCGACCGAGAGCACGGATTCCCTGACCCCACGGAGGTTCAGGATCATCATCGCCATGAGGGTCGCCAGTTCGAGGCCGAGCTTGCCCCGGCTCCAGGCCGGCGGCAGGTAGCTGAAGAGGGCGTCCCCGCCCGCGGCCACGGAGACGGAAATCGTGAGGACATAGTCGACGATCAAGGCGCAGCCGGAGACGACGCCGGCTTCCGCACCGAGGAGCCGCGAGGCCACGACGTACCCGCCGCCCCCGTGCGGAAAGTGCTCGATGACCCGGCTGTAGGCGATGGCGATGATCGCGATCGTCAGCACCGAGGCGAGGATGACCAGCGGCGCCACGTAGAGGTGCGTGCCCAGGGCCTTGAACGATTCCTCCGGGCCGTAGGCCGAGGAGGACATCCCGTCCGCGCCCATGCCCACCCAGGCGAGGACCGGGACGAGCGCCAGCTTGTGGAAGAGCGACCGGTCCCGCAGGCTCCTCGCACCGCCGATGACGCGGATCTTGAACCGGCGCCAGAAGGAGGTCTCATCCGTCAGCCGCTCCACCCGCTTCCAGGGGGCGGGGACGATGGACTGGACCAGCGCGGTGAGGCCGCCGTCCCGGCGGTGGTGGTGACTCCTGGCTAGGCGCATGCGATCCTCCTCGGGGCGGTCATTCGGCCTTGAGGCGATAGCCGACGCCGGGCTCCGTCAGGATGAACCGGGGCCGGGCCGGGTTGGCCTCGAGCTTGTGGCGGAGCTGGTGAACATAGAGGCGGACGTAGTGCCCCTGATCCGCCCCGGCGTGGCCCCAGACGGCCTTCAGGATCTGCTTCTGGGTCACGACCCTGCCGGCGTGCCGGACGAGGAGGACCAGGAGCTGGTATTCGTGGGGCGTCAGGTGTACTTCTTGGTCATCCAGGCGCACCACGCGGGCCGCCAGGTCCACGTGCAGTCCCCCGGTGTCGAAGACCGGCTCCTCCTCCTCCCGGCCCGCCCGCGCGGCATGCCGCAGGGCCACCCGGATGCGCGCGAGGAGCTCCGGGATGCTGAATGGCTTGGTCAGGTAATCGTCGGCGCCCGCGTCGAGCCCCTGGATCTTGTCCTCCTCCTTGCCCCGGGCCGTCAACACGATGACGGGGACCGTCGACCACCCGCGCAGCCGCCGGATCACCGCCATCCCGTCCAGGTCTGGAAGTCCCAGGTCGAGCAGGATGATGTCGGGATGCTCAGAGGCGGCCAGGGCCAGCCCCTCCTCGGCGCTCACCGCCTCGATGACCTTGAATGACTCGCTTTCGAGCGAGGGTCGCAGGAACCGGCGGATGGAGATCTCGTCCTCGATGACGAGGATTGACGGGTGTGTCCCGCCGGCCGGGCCGCTCATGCCGACCCCTCCTCGCGGGGGGGGAGCGGGAGAATCACCTCGAACACGGCCCCCCCGCCGTTCCGGTTCCCCGCCACGATCCGGCCGCCGTGCGCGACCACCACGGCCCGGCAGATGGCCAGGCCCAGGCCTGCTCCGCTCCGCTGCCGCTGGTCCTGGCCGCGGTAGAATTTGTCGAAGAGGTGGTCGAGGTCGGCCATCGGGATGCCGGGACCCCGGTCGCAGACCATGAGCGACAGACCGTCCCGCTCCACCTCGGCGGCGATCTCGATGGGGGAGCCCGCGGGCGTGTACTTGAGGGCGTTCTCGAGGAGGTTCACGAGGACCTGCTCCATGAGCAGGGCATCCACGGCCACCAGGGGCAGGTCGGGGGCGACATCCGTGCGCACGGGCCGGCCCTCCAGCCGGTTCTCGAGGCGGGTCAGTGCTGATCCGACGAGGTCTTCGACGTGGTGCCGCTCCTTGTGCATCTGGATGGCGCCGGATTCGAGCCGGGTCATGTCGAGGAGGTTGTTTACCAGGCGGCTGAGCCGGCCGGCCTCCTCGTGGATGTTCTCCAGCAGGTCCGTCCTGCCCGCGGCGTCCAGCTTGTCCCAGTCCCGGAGGAGCGTGCTGGCCGACCCGGTGATCCCCGCGAGCGGCGTGCGCAGGTCGTGGGACACCGAGCTCAGCAGCGAGGACCGCAGGCGTTCCGTCTCGACCTGGACCTCGATCCGGCGGTTCTCCCCGGCCAGCCGGTCGCTGTCCACCGCCAGCGCGGTCTGGTGGGCGAACGCCTCGAGGAGGCGGACCTGCTCGGGCCCCAGCGGCCGGCCCGGTTCGGATGGCCGCACCCCGAGGGCGCCGATCGGCTTGCCGGCGGCCACCAGGGGAACGTACAGGGCCTCGGCCGATGTCACCGTTTCAGTCCCGCGGCCCGCCATCTGGCCGACGTCATAGGACCACTGGGCCACCGCGACTTCCCGCGCGACCGTTCCGAGTTCCCCGATGGCCCCGCACCGGACCGTCAGTTTTCCCCGGGCGTCCGGGATCAGGGCGACCGCGGAGCACTCGAATTCCGCCGCCACGTGGCGGACGGCGATCTCCAGCAGGGCCTCGGTCCCGTGGGTGACGACCAGCTCCCCGGAGAGCGCGTACAGCGCCGCGGTGCGCCGCTCCCGCAGCCGGGCCAGTTCCGCCTCACGCTTGACCCGCACGGTCAGGTTGCTGATGGTCAGCGCCACCACGAGCATGACGAGAAAGATGAAGACATGCTGGATGTTCGCCACGGCCAGGGTGAAGCGCGGCGGCACGAAGAAGAAGTCGAAGGCCAGGACGCTGGCGACCGAGGCCGCGATCGAGGGCCCGCGTCCAGCGCGATAGGCCACGAGCAGGACCCCCAGCAGGTAGACCATCACCAGGTTGGCCAGGTCCAGGTCGGCGAACAGCAGCCAGTCCAGGGCGGTACAGGCCGCGACCGCCATGGCCGCTTCCGCGTATCCGAGCCATCCGGTCATGCGGTCGCGATGCATGGGGGGACTATACCGCCGCCGCCCATATGGTTTCCGTTGGGACGGGTCAGTTGTTGGCGGGATCCGGGGGGAGGATGTCGACGCCGGAGACGAAATCGAGCACCTGCTTATAGATGAAGAGATAGTAGACCTTGCCGACCCCGGGCAGCGCCGGGAGGTCCGGCCACTCCGCCAGGGTCGCGAGCGCCGCGCCGATGCCGCCGAGCGGGCCGAGCGCGTGCGGCTGCTCGTGGGCCTCGCCGTAGGCGACCAGCCGCCGGTTGACGGCGGCCTGGAAGGCCGGCCAGTCCGCCGGGTCCTCCAGCACGTCCTTCAGCCGGGCCAGGAGGGCCTGCGCCACCATGTTGCTCTGCCAGCCCTGCTTCCACCGGGTGGCGACCGCGGTGACGCAGGCATAGATGCGCAGGTGCAGAAGCTCGTAGCGGAGGCGGTCGGGGTCGGGCGCCTCGAACCGGGCTTCGGCGAGGCAGGCCGCCGCCTGTTCCTCGACCTCCTCGCCCGCCACGTAGAGCATGAGCGCCAGCGCCGCCTGCTCGGGCGTCAGCGGCGTCCCGGTCATCCGGTGAGCGTGAAGGTCCCTTCGAGACCCCCGGTCGCGTCCGGGCCGATCCAGACCTTGAACGCCCCGGGCTCGGCGACCCACCGGAGCGCCGCGTCGCAGAACATGAGGTCGGCGGGCGTGAGCGTGAAGGAGACCCGGGTCGCCGCCCCGGGTTCCAATTCGATCCGGCGGAATCCCTTGAGTTCGCGGACCGGGCGGGTCATGGAGGCCGCCACGTCCTGGACGTACAGCTGCACGACCTCGGCGCCGAACCGCCTGCCCGCGTTCCGGATCGTGGCCGAGACGGTCAGCGATCCCCGGCGGGACAGCCGCGGGGTGGACACCTTCAGGTCCGAATACCCGAAGGTGGTGTAGCTGAGCCCGAACCCGAACGGGTACTGCGGCGTGTTCGGGACATCCAGGTATTTCGACGTCGTGCGGTCATGGGCCAGCGGCGGCCGGCCGGTGGACCGATGGTTGTAGTAGAGCGGGACCTGGCCGACCCGGCGGGGGAAGCTCACCGGCAGCCGGCCGGACGGGTTGTGGGCGCCGAAGAGGACGTCCGCGACCGCGTGCCCCGCCATGGTGCCGGGGTGCCAGGCCACGAGGATGGCCGGCAGCGCCTCCGCCGCCCACGGGAACGACATCGGCCGGCCGTTCAGGAGCACCATGATGACGGGCTTGCCCGTGGCGTGCAGCGCCTTGAGCAGCGCTTCCTGGTGGCCGGGCAGGCCCAGCTCGGTCCGGCACCCGCCCTCGCCGCTCATCTCGGCGGTCTCCCCGACGACGGCCACGATGACGTCCGCCTTTCCGGCGGCGAACGCCGCGTCGGCGATCTGCGCGTCCGACCCGCCCTCGACCTCGCACCCCTTGATGACGTGCCGGACCCGGTCGCCCGCCGCCGCCCGGAGGCCCGCGAGGACCGTGACCGTGCGGTCGGGCTTGCCCTCGCACGCCCAGGTGCCCAGCGGCGCGGCGGGGTCGTCGGCCAGCGGGCCCACGACCGCGATGGATCCTGCGGTCCGGGCCAGCGGCAGCACCCCCCCCTCGTTCTTCAGCAGGACCATGGAGGCCCGCGCGGCGTGCCGGGCCGCCTCGAGGTGGGCCGGCGCCAGCGCCACCTGCCGCTCCCGCTCGGGGGCGGTGTACGGCTGGTCGAAGAGCCCGAGCTCGAACTTCACCCGCAGGATCCGCCGGACCGCGTCATCGAGGACTCGCCGCTTGACCCGGCCCTTCCGGACCGAGGCTGGGAGGTGCCTGCGGTAGATGTCCCCGTACATATCCATATCCACCCCGGCGTTGGCGGCCCGCTCGCCCGCCCCCGCTGCGTCCGGCGCGACCCCGTGGATCGCCAGCTCCCAGACCGAGTTCCAGTCACTGACGACGAATCCCGTGAACTTCCACCGGTCGCGCAGGATCCCCGTCAGGGTGTAGGGGTTGCCGGAGGCGGGGGTGCCGTTGAGGTCATTGAACGCGCTCATGACGGTCCGCACCCCGGCGTCGAGGGCCGCCTTGAACGGCGGCAGGTAGACCTCCTCGAGCGTCCGCGGGCTGATGTCCACGGTGTTGTAGTCGCGCCCGGCCTCGGCGGCGCCGTAGGCGACGAAATGCTTGGCGCAGGCGGCCAGGGCGTCCGCGGCCGCGAGGGAGGCGCCCTGGAACCCCCGGACCCGGGCCTGCGCGATGGCGCAGCCGAGGAAGGTGTCCTCCCCGGCGCCCTCGGCGATCCGGCCCCACCGGGCGTCCCGGGCGATATCCACCATCGGCGCGAACGTCCAGTGGGTGCCGGCCGCCCGGGCCTCGACGGCCGCGACGTGCGCCGCCCGCTCGATCAGCTCCAGGTCCCAGCTCGCGGCCTCGCCGAGCGGGATCGGGAAGAGGGTCGCGTACCCGTGGATCACGTCGTTGCCGAAGAGCAGCGGGATGCCGAGCCGGGATTCCTCGACCGCGATCCGCTGGGCCGCGTTCGTGTCGGCGGCGCCCCGCACATTGAGCAGCGAGCCGCACTGCCCGGCCTTGATCCGGGTGCGGGTCTCGTCGGTCAGGAGGTGGTACTGGCTCATTTGGCCGATCTTTTCCTCGAGCGTCATGCGCCGCAGCAGGGACTCGATCCGCCGTGCCGCCGGCCCACCGCGCGCCCGCGCCGTTTGTGCCATGGATCACTATCTTAGCGAACGCGCAGACCATACAATGGGCCCTTCCATGACGGACTTTACGACCCGGCCGGTGATCCAGGGGACGCGCGGCGTCGTGACCGCGGGGCACTACCTCGCCGCCACGGCCGGCTTCCGCATGCTCGAGCAGGGGGGCAACGCCGTGGACGCCTCCGCGGCGATGGTCTTCGCCCTCACGCTGCTGGAGCCCCACAATGCGGGCCTCGGCGGCGAGGTGCCGACGCTTATCTACTCCGCGCGGGACCGGAAGGTGCACGCCCTCTCGGGACAGGGCGTCGCGCCGCGCGACATGACCATCCCGTGGTTCCACCGGGCGCAGATCGACCTCATTCCCGGGGACGGGCTGCTGCCGGCGATGGTGCCCGCCGTGGTGGGCACCTGGGCCGAGGCGCTGGCCCGGTTCGGGACGATGTCCTTTGCCCAGGTCCTCCAGCCGGCGATCGAGCTGGCGGAGGAGGGCTTCCCGATGTACCCGGACCTCCACGCGCAGCTCGTGCTGCACGCGGACCGGTACCGGAAGGACTACCCGGGCACGGCCAAGCTCTACCTGCCGGGCGGGACGCCGCCGGCCGTGGGGGAGCTGTTCTCCAACCCCGACTGGGGGGCGGTGCTGCGCCGGATGGTCGAGGCCGAGCGCCGGGCGCAGGCGGGGAACCGCGTCGCCGGGATCGAGGCGGCGCGCGCGGAGTTCTACACCGGCGAGACCGCGGCGCGGATCGCCGACTTCGTGGCGGCCACGACCTGCGTGGACGCCACGGGCAGGCCGAACAAGGGGTTCCTGACCCGGGGCGACCTGGCGGGGTGGCGGGCGAAGGTCGAGGCGCCCGCCGCGTTCCGGTACCGCGGCATCGACGTGTTCAAGTGCGGGCCGTGGTGCCAGGGCCCGGTCTTCCTCCAGCAACTCGCCCTGCTGGAGGGCTTCGACCTCGCCGCGATGGCGCACAACTCCCCGGAATACCTCCACACCTGGATCGAGTGCGCGAAGCTGGCGTTCGCGGATCGCGAGGCGTACTACGGCGACCCGGATTTCGACAAGGTCCCGCTGGCCGCGCTGCTGGGCAAGCCGTACAACGACGCCCGCCGGGCGCTGGTCGGGCCGGAGGCCTCGCGGGAGTTCCGGCCCGGGGATGCGGGCGGAGCGGACCTCACGGGCGTGCACGACTTCACGAACGTCAAGGCGGACAACGAGTATGCCCGCGCCCACGCGCACGACACCACCCACTGCGACGCGATCGACCGGTGGGGGAACATGGTCTCGTCGACCCCGTCCGGAGGCTGGATCCAGTCCTCGCCCGTGATCCCCGGCCTCGGATTTGGCCTGGGCACCCGCGGCCAGATGTTCACCCTCAACCCGAAGCGGGCCAACGCGCTGCTGCCGGGGAAGCGGCCGCGCACGACCCTCACGCCCTCCATGGCGATGCGCGACGGCGCGCCGTGGATGGCGTGGGGGACGCCGGGCGGCGACCAGCAGGACCAGTGGACGCTCCAGTTCTTCCTGAACGTGGTCGAGTTCGGGATGGACCTGCAGGCGGCGATCGACGCCCCGACGGTCCACACCAGCCACTTCCCGTCGTCGTTCTACCCGCGCGGCACCGCACTCAACGCGATGTCCGCCGAGGGCCGGATCCCCGCGGACGTCCGCGAGGCGCTGGCGGCGAAGGGCCACGAGGTCGCCACCGACCCCGACTGGTCGCACGGCCGGGTCATGGCGGTGCGCATCAACCCCAACGGGGTGATGGAGGCCGCCGCCTCGCCCCGCTCCCGCATCGCGTACGCGCTGGGCTGGTGATGCATTCGCCCCAGGCGGGGCGAATGCATCGGCGCAGACGTATGCAAACCATTGATAATCGTCGCCCGCTTCGCGGGCGCTTGCGCTGACTCATTCGCTCGGTCTGGAAGCTGTCGTGCATCCGCGTGATTCGTGCTATGATCATGTGGTCGTGGAAATGATTCCGCAGTTCCGTTCCAGTTTCTTCCGGCTCCGCTAGCCACCCGAGCCGTCCCCGACACCCTGCCATGAAACAGATTCGCAACGTTGCCATCATCGCCCACGTCGACCACGGGAAGACCACCCTGGTGGACGCGTTGCTGCGGCAGTCCCACACCCTCCTGAACAAGGAGATGCAGGACGCCGACTGCATCATGGACTCCAACGAGCTGGAGCGCGAGCGCGGCATCACGATCTTCTCCAAGAACGCCTCGGTGGAGTGGCACGACACCAAGATCAACATCATTGACACCCCGGGGCACGCGGACTTCGGCGGCGAGGTCGAGCGGGTCCTGTCCATGGCCGACGGGTGCCTGCTGCTGGTGGACGCGCAGGAGGGGCCGATGCCCCAGACGCGGTTCGTGCTCAAGAAGGCCCTCGCCATGAAGCTGCGGGTCATCGTGATCATCAACAAGATCGACAAGGTGAATTCCCGGCCCGACGTCACGCTCAACCGCACCTTCGACCTCTTCATGGAGCTGGGGGCCGACGACCACCTGGCCGATTTCCCGATCGTGTACGCGGCCGGGCGGCAGGGCAAGGCGGGGCTGGAGCCGAACCTGGACTCGATGACCAACATCGACCCCATCTTCGAGGCCATCCTCAAGCACATCCCGGCGCCGTCGGGCGACCCGGAGCAGCCGCTCCAGATGCGCGTCAGCAACGTGACGGCGGACAACTTCAAGGGGCGGATCGGGATCGGCCGGATTTACAACGGCCGGATCAAGGCGGCCCAGCAGGTCGCCCTGATCAACCGGTCCGGCCAGGTCTCGCAGCACCGGCTGATGGCGCTCATGACATTCACCGGGCTGCTGCGCGTGGACGCGGACGAGGCGCAGGCGGGCGACCTGGTCGCCGTCGCGGGGATCCCGGAGATCAATATCGGCGAGACGATCGCGGACCCCGCGAACCCGGTCGCGCTGCCGCTGCTGTCCGTGGAGCAGCCGACGGTCAAGATGACGTTCAGCGTCAACGACTCCCCGTTCGCGGGCCGCGAGGGCCAGTTCACCACCTCGCGCCAGATCCGCGCCCGGCTCTACAAGGAGCTGGAGACCGACATGGCGCTGCGGGTGGACGACGCGCCGGACGGCACCTGGGTGGTCTCCGGCCGGGGCGAGCTGCACCTGGCGATCCTGCTCGAGCGGATGCGCCGCGAGGGGTTCGAGGTCCAGGCGTCGCGGCCGCAGGTCATCAACACCGTCGTCAACGGCCGGACCCTGACGCCGTACGAGCGCGTCAACATCGAGGTGCCCGAGGCGTACTACGGGTCGGTCATGCAGAAGCTCGGCTCGCGCAACGGCGAGCTGCGCGAGATGAAGAACGAGAACGGCATCATCCACCTCGAGTTCGCCATCCCGACCCGCGGGCTGTTCGGGTACCGCAGTGAGTTCGTGATGGACACCAAGGGCCTGGGGCTGATCAACGCCTCCTTCCTCGAGTACCGGCCCGACCCGGGCAAGTGGAAGGACCGCGAATCCGGCTCGCTGATCGCGTACGAGTCCGGCGAGACGGTGCTCTACGGCCTGCTCAAGGTGCAGGACCGCGGCGCCCTCTTCTACGGGCCGGGCGTGCAGGTCTACAAGGGCCAGGTCGTGGGCCAGTGCGCCCGGGACGAGGACATCCGGGTCAACGTGTGCAAGGAGAAGATGCTCACGAACAACCGGTCCAAGGGCGACGGGACGGCCGAGCACTTCAACGTGCCGCGCGTCATGACGCTCGAGGACTCGCTGGAGTACATCGGGGACGACGAGCTGGTGGAGATCACGCCGCTCAACGTCCGCATTCGCAAGCGGATCCTGGACGAGAGCGAGCACCGCCGCAAGATGCTCCACGGGGTCAAGAGCGGGTGAGCCCGGCGGCCGCGCTCGCGTTCCTCTGCGCCGTCGCGCCCGCGGCGGCGTTCGATTTTTCCGGCGGCTGGTCGTGGCGGTCGCCGGCCGCGCCGCCCGCGCTGGCGGACGTGCTGGCGCACGGCCGGCGCGACCGGCCGCTCGTGGCGCTCACCTTCGACGCGTGCTGGAGCCGGGGGGAGAACCACTTCGACGGACAGGTCGTCCAGGACCTGATGGTGGCCCGGGCTCCCGCCACGTTTTTCCTGAGCGGCGGATGGATGGCGGCGCGCGCGGAGGCCACCGTGAACCTGGGTAGCCTGCCCCAGATGGAGCTGGGGATCCACGGCTGGCACCACGACCGGTTCAGCCGGCTGGACGATGCCCAGGTGAAGCTCGAGCTGGCCCGCGCGGCGGCCGAGCTGGTGCGGCTGACCGGCCGCCACCCGACCCTCTTTCGGCCGCCCTACGGGAGCTGTGACGCGCGCACGGTGCGGCTGGCGAGGCAGCAGGCGCTGACCACGGTGTCCTACGACGTGGCCAGCGGCGACCCCGATCCGCGGGTGACCCGGCAGGAGTTGACGCGGTGGGTGATCCGGCGGACGAAGCCGGGGTCCATCATCGTCTTCCACGTGAACGGCCGCGGCCGCCACACCGCCGAGGCGCTGCCGGACATCATCGCCGGCCTGCGGGCGAAGGGCTATTCCCTGGTGACCGTCGGCGACCTGCTCCGGGACCTGGGCACCGCCCCGGTCCGCTAGATTCCACCCAACAATCCCGGACAGCCACGAGGCGAACGGCTCCTTCCGCCAATCATCCTTCCATTCTCTTCGCCCATACCGTGACAATCCAATGTCGTCACCTCCCTGTGTGAACTGTTCAAGTGCTATGACGTGATCAGGACAAGGTTATGGACATCGCGCAGATGTATTCGAAGCATTGTACGCCGGTCATCAGCCGGGGACGAGGAGGCGGCCGACAGTCGAGGATCGCACGATGAGCAACCCGGGTTTTCAGATACATGCCATTCGCGGAAACCACGTTGTTCTGGACAGCGACCTCGCGGCGCTTTACCGCGTCACCACGGGGAATTTTAACAAGGCGATTCGCCGCAATATCGAACGCTTTCCAGAGGATTTTTCGTTCGTTCTCACGAAACCCGAGTTCGAAGAATTGATCTTCCAAATTGGAAGATCAAGTTCTCGCGGCGGTCGCCGTACTCGACCCCGGGTTTTCACCGAGCATGGCGCCATTATGGCTGCCAACGTCCTGAATAGCCGTCGTGCGGTGGAGGCAAGCGTCTTTGTTGTCCGGGCCTTCGTGAGGCTCCGCCGCACTCTCGCGACGCATCACGACCTGGCCCGGAAACTGGAAGAGCTGGAACAACGGGTCGGGGCCCATGACGACGAGATCCGCGATCTCGTCGCCGCCATCCGTCGGCTGGCGGAGCCGCCTCCGGTTCCCCCACGCCGACGGATCGGTTTCCATCGGGACGCAGAAGGGGGGTGACGGTACCCCAACTGTTGAAGGAGGTGAGGACAGGACCAGTGCAGGCATCTGATTCGGGGTGATCGCTGACACATATGAGACGCCATGGGGTCAGTAACATGCGCTGAACATGCGACGGACAGATTATGAGACGCTTGCCGCCCAGTACGATGCGCCGTGGCGGACGAATATCCCGGCAGACAGGATGCTGGGAGAGCGGCTGACGACGAACCCCGGGACGCCATTCCGGATCCTCGACATAGGGTGCGGGACCGGTGCCTGGCTCCTCAGTCAGTCAGCGGCCTACTCCGGATCGAGTGCGAAGTTTCACGGCATCGAGCCCTCGAGTGCGATGCTTGCGCTTGCCAGGGCCAAGGGCATTCCAGCAGAGCTCAAGCAGTCGGGGGCCGAGCACATCCCGTATGACGATGCATGGTTCGATTTCAGCATCACGCGGTATGCCTACCACCACTTTCAAGACAAGGCCCGGGCGTTTGACGAAATTGTTCGCACCCTGAAGCCCGGCGGCGTGTTCGTGCTCCATGACATGGTGCCGGAACGGATGCAGGATTGGCTGGTCTACCAGTTCTTTCCGGAGGCGTATCCGCTGGATATGGAGCGGTTTCTTCCTCTCGAGCAATTGCAGAAAGAATTCGAGCGCAGGGATTGTCAGGTGAGAGTCGAGATGGGCCGATCGGAACAGAAGGTCGACTGGGAATATGTCCTCGGATTCGCGAAAGGCCGGGGGACCTCATCTCTCCAGATTTTGAATCAGGCCGAGTATGAGGCCGGTCTCCAGCGAATTCGTGACGGTATGGCCGGAAACCCTGGCCGGGTCATTGTTGATGAAGGATACGGAGGGAACCTCATTGCGACCAAGGCCCAGTAAGCAACATGGCTCAACCCATCCACGCCCGGTGAATGCCTGTGGATGCGGTCACAGAGTGTGACCGCATCCACCGTATTTTCAGGGGCGACCCTTCTCAGACACGTTCAGAAGATCGCCCGTGAAGGTCGCGACTTACCAGTGCTTGCCGACGGGACGTGACCCGGACCACTCTGCGAGGCGGCGCCGGGTGCCGGGGGAAGTCCCCGCGGGCAGGCGTCGGGGATTAACGAAGCTCTGCTCGGCAATCTCGTGGGAGCCTCCCGAAGGAACAAATGGGCAGGGAGTGACAAAGGCTGTGACTGTATCGTGTTTGTACTCGGCTCGATTCTGATACACTCCCAGAATCCGGAGCTTTCCCTTCAAGGTGAACCCCAGCTCCTCTTTGATCTCCCTTCGAAGAGCTGCCGCGTCGGATTCACCTTTCCGGACTGCGCCGCCCGGGAGAAACCAGCCGGAGCCGTACGAATGGCGAACCAGCAGGACCCGGCGGTCAGGACGGACCAGAATCGCTCGCACGCCACGCGTCGTCGGGCGAACCGCCCACCAATAGAGGAGCCGTAGCCGGCTTGCAAGCCTGAGAAGCCAAGCCCTTGACAGGTTCAGCCGCCTCTCATGTCCGCCACAACCAGGGTCCCTTGCACCGTTTGAAGCCGATTTGTTCGTAAAAGGAGGCGTGCGATACGTCTGTCGTGACGAAGGCCACCTCCAGCGGACCCTGGGCGCGCAACCATTGCATGGCTCGGTCGACCAGTTGGCGGCCGATGCCCCGGCTCCGGAATGGTTTGTCGACCAGCAACTCGTCGACGGACCCGACCGCTTCCTTGGCCCCGTACTTTATCCACGTCGTCGCCACATATCCCACAACTTTGCCGTGGAATCTGGAAACAAACACCCGGTGCCGGGCCCGGAACTTTCCCGGCTTCGCCGGAATCCAGGAAGTGCCGGAGTCGTCAAGACGGGCGAGCCGGGTGACTTCCTTCAGGTCGGCGGATCGTAACGGCCGGATGCGGACAGTGCCCGAGCGGATCGCACGATTCATGGGGTCATTCTAGCCAAGTGGACGGACCGCCTGACCAGGGCTGGCCGGACGAGACTATTCGACGGCTCTGAGGTTGTCGAAGACGACGGCGCCGCGGCCGCCGGTGGGGGAGAAGGTCAGGGACAGGGTGACGGAGGCCGCCCGGCCGGTGACCGCGGCGGGGGTGCCGGCCAGGTCGAACACCAGCGTGGCGTGGCCGCCGTCCTCCAGCGCCCGGGTGGACTTCAGCTCCACCGGCTTGAGCTTCTCCTCCTTCTTCCTGCCCTTGCCCTTCGGCTCCTCGGGATTCAGGGTCAGTGTGACCGTGGCGGTCGAGCCGGCGGGGAGGCTGCCGGCGGCGATGGCCGCGTCCACCGAGAGCTTCGGGGTCGCCGAGAAGTCCTGGGGGCACGGGAAATCCACCGTGGCCGCCGGGACGCCGTAACGGGCGGCATCGAAGGAGAGCTGCAGCGCGCGCTTCCCCTCGGTGGCGTGCCCGGCGACGGACGCGGCGGCCGCCGACTCGTCCCAGCAGGAGACGCCGGGCAGCGCGGGATCCTCAAACCCCTCGACGAGCCGCGGCAGCCCCGCCGCGCGCGCGTACGGCGGCACCGTGGAGAGCGCGATCCGCCAGGTCGGGGGCTGGGCCAGCGCCCGCATGGCGACCTCGGTGGTGTCGCCGGCCCCCTCCAACGCGGCGGCGGCCAGCGCGGTCCGCTCGTCCAGGGCCGCCGCCGC
>CAYNUZ010000013.1:0-23386 GCA_964400385.1 uncultured bacterium
GGGCCGGCGAGCGTGTCTGCGGACACCCACCCCGCCTCGGTTCGCGCCGGTCATTCTTGGGTTCCGGCTTGTCGGGCGGGTGCGGTGCTAGAATCATCCGCAATTCGGCGGGGAAGGGGAGGGAATCATGAAAAAGGCGCTGGTGACGTGGGGCGGGTGGGACGGGCATACGCCCAAGCAGAGCGTGGATCTGTTCGTGCCGTTCCTGGAAGCGAAGGGATACGAGGTCAGGGTGTTCGACACCCTGGACTGCTACCTCAACCGGGACCTCATGATGGCCCAGGACCTCATTGTGCCCACGTGGACCATGAGCACCATCACGGGTGACCAGGAGAAGGGCCTGCTGGAGGCCGTGAAGTCCGGGATCGGGCTGGCCGGCTGGCACGGATGCATGTGCGACTCGTTCCGCAATAACACCGAGTACCAGTGGATGACCGGCGGCCAGTGGGTGGCCCATCCGGGGAACATCATCGACTACACCGTGAATATCGCGAAGCCCTCGGACCCGATCGTGGCGGGCCTTAAGGACTTCCGGATGCACTCCGAGCAGTACTACATGCACACCGATCCGGGGAATGAGGTGCTCGCGACCACCACCTTCGACGGCACGCACGCCGATTGGGTCAAGGGGACCGTGATGCCGGTGGTCTGGAAGCGGATGTGGGGCAAGGGCCGCGTCTTCTTCTCCTCCCTCGGCCACACTGTGGCGGACTTTTCCGTGCCCGAGGCGAAGGAGATCCAGCAGCGCGGCATGCTCTGGGCGTCGAAGTAGCGCGATGACCGCCCCGGCGGCCCCCACCGGGCGGGAGTGGGAGGACCAGCACGCGCTGGGCCTGCGCAAGGAGGCCCCGCACGCGACCATTGCCCGCGATCCGGCGTTCGTCCTCCCGCTGGACGGCCCGTGGAAGTTCCACTGGGTCCGCACGCCGGAGGAGCGCCCGGCGGGATTCGAGGCCCCCGCGTTCGACGCGTCCGGTTGGAAGGAGATCCCGGTCCCCTCCAACTGGCAGTGCCAGGGCTACGGCACGCCGATCTACACCAACCAGCCGTACCCGTTCAGGAAGGACCCGCCCCGGGTGATGGGCGAACCGCCGGCGGACTGGACCGCGTACCGTGACCGCAACCCCGTGGGCTCGTACCGGAGGACGTTCGACCTGCCGGCGGCCTTCGCGGGCCGGCAAGCGTACCTCACGTTCGACGGCGTGGACTCCTTCTTCTACCTGTGGATCAACGGGGCGTACGTGGGCTACAGCAAGGACAGCCGGACCCCGGCGGAGTTCAACGTCACCGAGTTCCTGCGGCCCGGGGAGAATCTCGTGGCGGTGGAGGTCTACCAGTATTCCGACGGGTCGTACCTGGAGGACCAGGACTTCTTCCGGCTCTCGGGCATCTACCGTTCCGTGCGGCTCTGGTCCGCCCCGGCGGTCCACCTCCGCGACGTCTTCATCCGCACCGACCTGGACGCCGCGTACCAGGACGCCGACCTGCGGGTGGAGGCCGCCGTACGCAATACCGGCGGCACGCCGCTGGGCTTCCGGCTGGAGGCGCGGCTGCTCGACGCCGGCGGCCGGGAAGTCACCTCCTTTGCCGGCGTGGGCGATGCGGCGGCGGGGGAGGTCACCACGGAGCACCTCACCGCCCGGGTGAAGCGGCCGCGCCTGTGGTCGGCGGAGACCCCGGTCCTGTACACGCTCGCGCTGGTCCTCCGGGACGATGAGGGCGGCCGGCTCGAGCAGGTGTCCTTCCGGGTGGGCTTCCGGAAATCCGAGATCAGGGACGGCGTCCTGCTGGTCAACGGCCGGTACGTCACCATCAAGGGCGTAGACCGGCACGAGCATGAACCGGACACCGGGCACACCGTCACCCGGGCGAACATGGTCCGGGATATCGAGCTGATGAAGCGGAACAACATCAACACGGTGCGCACCAGCCACTATCCGGACGTCCCGGAATGGTACGACCTGTGCGATGCGTACGGGCTCTATCTCATCGCCGAGGCCAACATCGAGTCGCACGGGATGGGGTACGAGGCGGAGTCGCTGGCCAAGGATCCTTCCTGGCAGGCGGCGCACCTGGACCGGATGAAAAACTCGGTCGAACGGGACAAGAACCACCCGTCGGTCATCATCTGGTCCATGGGCAACGAGGCGGGCGACGGGGTCAACTTCGAGGCGTGCTACGCCTGGATCCATTCGCGCGACGCCTCCCGCCCGGTGCACTACGAGCGCGCCGAGCTGCGGGGCGACACCGACATCTTCTGCCCGATGTACCCGGAGCTCCGGCACATGGAGGCGTATGCCCGGTCGAACCCGTCCCGGCCGTTGATCATGTGCGAGTACGTGATCGCCAACGGCAACGCCGGCGGGGACCTGGCCGACTACTGGGAGCTGATCGAGCGGCACCGGGCCCTGCAGGGGGGCTCGATCTGGCAGTGGGCGGACCACGGCCTGCACAAGCCGCGGCCGGACGGGAAGGGGACGTTCTTCGCCTACGGGGGGGACTTCGGGGACAAGCCGAACGACCTGGCCTTTGCGATGAACGGCGTGGTGCAGGCGGACCGCACGCCCAAGCCGGAGCTCACCGAGGTCAAGAAGGTCTACCAGGAGGTCGCGGTGGAGCCGGTGGACCTGGCGGAGGGGCGCATCCGGGTGCGGAACACGTACGTGTTCCGGACGCTGGCCTTCCTCCGGGGCGAGTGGAAGGTCGAGGTGGACGGCGCGGTCGTGCAGCGCGGGGTGCTCGCGAAACTGGACACCCCGCCCGGCGGCTCCGACGAGGTGATCCTGCCCCTGCGGCGCCCGAAGCTCCGGCCCGGCGGCGAAGCGTGGCTGACGGTCTCCTTTGCGCTGGCCGCCGCGGAGCCGTGGGCGCCCAAGGGTCATCCGCTGGCGTGGGACCAGTTCCGGATGCCCTGGGACGCGCCGCCACGCGTGGCCGTGGTCAGCCTGAAGCCGGTGCGGTTCGAGGAGACGGACGACACACTGGTGGTGCGCGGGACCGGGTTCGCGGCGGCCTTCGACAAGCGGCTGGGTGCCCTGGAGGAATTCACGGCGGGCCGCACCGCGCTGGTGGGCGGGCCGCTCCTGCCGAACTTCTGGCGCGCCCCGACCGATCCCGACGCCGCCAACGGGCTCCCGGAGCGGGCGAAGGCGTGGCGGACGGCCTCGCGCGAGCGCACCCTGGCCGGATTCGCGGCGCGACGGCTGGACGGCGGCGGGGTGCTGGTGCAGGCCGACTATGCGCTGCCGGCGGGGACCTCCACCTGCCGGGTCGCGTATACGGTCCGCGGCGACGGCCGCATCGAGGTGGCGTTCACCCTCACGCCGTCAGGGGTCGAGGCGGAGATCCCGCGGGTCGGGCTCTCCACGCGGATCCCGGCGGCACTGGCCGCCTTCCGCTGGTTCGGCCGCGGGCCCCACGAGAACTACTGGGACCGGAAGGCCGGGGCGCCGGTGGGGCTGTGGACGCGGGGGATCGGGGAGATGACCTTTCCGTTCGGGCCCCCGCAGGAAAACGGCAACCGGACGGATGTGCGGTGGTTCGAGGCCACGGGGAAGGGGGGCGGCGGGCTGCGCGTGGACGGGGCGGAACCGATCTGCTTCAGCGCCTGGCCGTACACCCAGGACGACCTGGAGGCGGCGAAACACGACCATGAGCTGCCGCACCGCGAGGCGATCACGCTGAACATCGACCTGCAGCAGATGGGGCTGGGCGGCGACAACTGCTGGGGCGCCCGGCCGCACGCGCGCTATACCCTGCGGCCGGACCGGCCCTACGCCTTCCGGTTCATCCTCGGGAGCGCCTGACCGTCAACGGCGGCGCCACCGGTCGAGCGCCACGGCCAGGACGATGATCGAGCCCGTGACGATCTCCTGGACCCAGTTGGCGAGCCCCATCTGGGAGCACCCCGACCGGATCGTGGTCATGATCAGCGCACCGACCAGCGTGCCGCCCACCGAGCCCTCGCCGCCCGAGAAGCTCCCGCCGCCGATTACCACCGCCGCAATCGCGTCCAGTTCCAGCCCCGCGGCGACGGTGGGGTCACCCACAGTCAGCCGCGAGAACTGGAGCACACCCGCGAGCCCCGAGAGCAGCCCGCCCGCGGCGTAGACGCCGACCGTCACCCGGTCCACCGGGATCCCGGAGAGGCGTGCCGCCTCCGGATTGGCCCCCGTGGCGACGACGTGCCGCCCGGCCCGGCTGTACCGGAGGACGAGGCCCAGCGCGAGGGCGACGGTGAGCGCCAACCAGACACCGGCCGGGACGATGCGCCACCCGGCATCCGGGGGCAGCGAGGCCAGCAGGTCGTTGAGCCAGGTCAGGGGCGCATCGATTTTCTGTTCGTCGGCCAGCCCCTTGGCGGCGCCGCGGACCACCAGCATCATGCCCAGGGTGACGATGAAGGGGACCACCCGCAGGCGGGTGATGAGGAGGCCGGTGAGCCAGCCGCAGGCGAGGCCGGCGAAGACGCCGTGGGCCGCGGCATGCCACGGGGCCAGGCCGTGGGCCAGCCCGGAGGCGACCACCACCGTGGCCAGCGCCACGACGGAGCCGACCGACAGGTCGATCCCCCCGGCGATGATGACGAGGGTGGAGCCCATCGCGGCGGTCCCCACGATCGCGGTCTGGCGGGCGATGGTCTCGAGGGTGGTCGGATCCCTGAAGCTCGGGGGTGCGATGGCGGCGAACAGGAGCCAGACGCCGGCCAGGCCGGCCAGGGGAGCGAGGGTTTTCAGGGGTGGTCGAGCCACTCGCCGAGCTTGGGCTCCAGCAGCGCCTTGACGGCGGGGTCGTTCATCACCGCCTTCGTCACGAGCTGGACGCCCGTGTCGACCCGCTTCTGGACGGCCTGCCCGTGGAGGTGCGCCACCATGGTCTTGACGCCCAGGTATCCCATGAGGAACGGGTTCTGGAGGACGGTCGCATCCAGCGTGCCCTTCCGCAGCGCCTCCACCAGCTTCGCCGAACTGTCGAACCCGACGAACCGGACCTTGCCGGCCAGCCCGCCGTCCTGGAGCGCGCGGAGCATGCCGAAGGTGGTGGACTCGTTCGGGCAGAACAGACCCTGGATGGAGAGGCCGCCGGCCGCCTTGAGCGGCGCCAGGAGGTTCTCGCTGGCGGCGTAGGCGCTCTCGGTGGTGGCCCCGCCGTACTGGTTGGCGCTGACCACGGTGATGCCCCGGTACCGCTTGAGGGCGGCCAGGAACCCCTGTTCCCGCTGCGTGGTGGAGGCCGAGCCCTCCTGGTACTTGAGCATCGCGACCCGGCCCTTCCCCTTCAGGAGGCCGGCCAGGTGGGCGCCCGCCATCTCGCCGCCCTTGAAGTTGTCGGTGGCGACGAAGCTCACAAAATCCGCGCCCTTGAGGCCGGAGTCGATGACGATCGTCGGGATCCCGGCGCGGCGGGCGGCGGCCACCGGCGCCTGCAACGCCGCGTCGTCCAGCGGGGCGAGGACCAGCCCCCTGACGCCGCGCCGGACCATGTCCTCGACGACCGTGATCTGGCCCTCCCGGTCGTCCTCCTTGAGGGGTCCCTTCCAGACGACCTCCACCTTGAGCTCGCGCGCCGCCTTGACCGCCCCGGCGTGGATGGACTTCCAGAACTCGTGGGTGGTGCCCTTGGGGATCACGGCGATCACCGTACGGGGCTCCGCGGCGCGGGCGGAACCCGCGGCGGCCAGCAGCGCGGACAGGAGGAGCGGGCGGAGCGCGGACATGCAAGGAGTATAGGCCCGCCGTCCGGCGGGTGTCACGCCCGCCCCCTGAGCGCCAGGGCCCTGCGATAGTGCTCCGCCGGCCAGGTGTCGATGTGGCGCGCCCGGGCGGCGGTGAGGTGGCGCGGCCCTCCCGCGGCCAGCGTGCCGAGCAGGACCCGCGCCCATTTCTCCGCCATCAGGCTGATGTTCAGGACCTCGTCGGCGGTCCCGCCCAGGGCGACGATGCCGTGGTTCACGAGCAGGACCAGCCGCGGCGGATGGCCGTGGCGCTTCCGGTAGGCCCGCAAGGAGTCCCGGAAGGCGAAGGCCAGGTTGACGCCGGGATTCACGTAGGGCACGACGGCCGGCACCAGCCCGCAATAGACGACCTCGTCGGGGAAGATTGCGCCCAGGAACGGCCGGGCGCCCTGCCGGCTGCACAGGAGGCCGAGGACGCCGACCGGGTGGGTATGGCCGACCCAGGTGGCGCCGGCCTCGGACTGGGCGAGTGCGTGCAGGAACGATTCGGTGGAAGGCTGCGGCGTGCGCGGGCCGACCACGCATTTCCGCAGCCCGGCCATCACCGCGGCGTCCTCGATCTTCCCGCGCCCGCGACGGGTGAGCAGGGCGAGGACCTTGTCCCGCCGGACCCGTACGAACGAGGCGGGGGTCGCCTCCGCCATGCGGGTGCCGGAGGCCTTCACCCAGAACGTCCCGTCCCCGGCGTCGGCGCCGGCGTTCCCTTCCCCGAGGATCGCCAGCGACCGGTCCTCGCGCGCCAGGGCGTGCGCCAGCCGGACGAGGCGGGGGAGGGGATGGCTCACCAGCGGGAACCGTCCGCGCGTGTCCCGCACACCGCGACATCGAGGCCGAGCGCGCGCGCCATCGCGGCCTTCGTGTGCAGCGTGGCGTCGGCGGCCGCGGCGGACCGGGAGTAGACGACCTGGAGGTGGTTGGCCTTGTGGCGCGCCATCATCTGGTCGCGGGAGACGCCGTACGTGACGCCGTGCATGATGGGCCATTGGGGCGTGGTGCCGATCCACCGCCGGCGGGTCTCGGCCAGGGGCAGGGCGACGGCGCCCGCCCGGCCGAGGTCCATCTTGAGGCGGCCGTCCTCGATGAAGACGCGGCTCCACACCACCTCCCCCGGCCGCGAAATGCCCTTGATGGTGGACCCGCCCAGCCGGAAATACATCGGCGGCTGGCGTTCGCCCGTGGCATCCCGCAGGCCCCGCGCGAAGTGCGAGGGGGGTACCGCGCCGCTGATCTCGAACACCCAGACCCACTCCCGGGTGGTGCCGGAACGGTCCCAGTCGCCCCAGCGCAGGTCGTGCAGCGTGTTCTCGACGGGCTGCCCGAGGGCGGCCTGGACCCGCTGGGTCATCAGTCCGTCGAGTCCCGCGCACTCGTCCACCTCGTTGAAGTGGGGGAGCGGCCGTCCGGCGTACAGCACCCGGCGGCCGTCGGCGCTGCGCACGGGCGGCCGCACCGAGTCGTTGAGCAGGCCCTCGACCAGGTCCGAGGCGGGCAGGAGGTCCTTGAGGCCCTGCTGGTACTGGATCCCGATGGCGTCGCACCCGAACGCATCGGCGATCCGCAGCGCCGCGACGTAGGTCTTGAGCTGGAGCAGGACCTGCCGCTCGGTGAGGTCCGTCGCCTCGTGGCGCCCGAAGGCGAACCGCATGCCGCGGGCCAGCAGCCACCGGTAGGCCGCCCGCGCCTCGCGGTCGGGCACCTGCATTGCCGCGTGGTAGAGCGCCGACTGGCTGAGGCGCTCCTTGAAGACCCCCGTCGGGTTGAGCAGGTGGTCCGGGATGATCGCATTGAACATCCCCATGCAGCCCTCGTCGAAGACCCCGAGGATGGCCTTGCGGCGGCGGAGGTCCGCGGCGAGGCGCTCGCCGATCCGGCGCTCGCGGGCGGGCACCGCGATCCGGGCCAGCGGCGTCACGTGGTCCGTCCGGTGGGTCACCCGGCCGGTCCGCAGCCAGGTCCGCAGGCCGCCGGTAAAGGCCGCGTCCGAGAAATCGCCGCTCCACAGCGTGGAGTAGCGGACGCCGGCCTTGGTGAGGGAGCCGTTCAGGTTCAGCATGCCCACCAGCCCCGGCCACTGGCCGGACCAGTTGGCCACCGTCAGGATCGGGCCCCGGTGGGACATCAGGCCGGCCAGCACGTGATGGGAGTACTGCCACACGGCCTCGGCGACGATGAGTTTCGCACCCGGATCGATCCGGGCGAAGGTCCGCATGCCCTCGGCCTGCGAGCTGATGAATCCGTGGCCGGCGGCCGGCTTGAACGGGTGCCCGCGCACGACCCGGAACCCCGCCTCCGCCAGCGCACGGCCGAGCGCCCGTTCCATCCCCTGCTGGGCGGGCCAGCAGACGCGGTTGGCGGACTCCCGGAGGTCGCCGCTGGCGACCAGGATGACCTGGCGGGAAGGGGTTGTGCGCGGTGCGACCATCGGGCCTCCTTTCATCTGCAGTCCGGGCGGATCAGGCTATGGTACCCGAACCGCCGGGGGGGGCCGGAACCGGGCGTGCGTCAACGCGGTTCCAGTGACCGAGGGGAGGGCCGGCGGGTCCGGCCCTCCGGCACGCCATCCGGCTGCGCCTGCGTTGCGGGCGGGCGCCGTCCGGCGCACCCGCGGGAGGGCACCCATGAGCCAGCACGCGATCCACCCATTCCACCCCCACCAGTGGCATGTCCATGAGGAGCTTGTCCGGCCCGGCGAGGCGGACGTGGTCCGCAATCCGGACGCCTGGGTGGTCAACGCATTCCGCATCGCCGCCGCCGTCTACTTCGCGACCACGATGGGGGTGCTCGGCCTCGTGGCCACCGAGGTCATCCCGGCCTCCGCGATCGGGGGGCGGCTGCTCCTGTGCGCCGGCGCGGGGTTCCTGGCCTCGGTGGTCTCCTTCCTCGCGGGCATGCTCTATGCCGTCCCCCACGCGCTGGGAGGGGGCCTGTGGTCCGTCCGGCTGGCCTGGACGCATTTCGCGGCGCTGAACGTGGCGGTCCTGCTCCCCATCTGGTACCTGCTGTTCGACCGGGCGCTGGCTGACCTCGCGTCGGCCGAGGTCCTGGCCATGGTGGTCGTGCTGCATGCGGGCGCCATCGCCGCGTTCATCGCCAACTTCTACGAGAGCGTGGCGCATTTTGCCTGGCCGGAGGCCCGCCGGAGCTGAGGTCCCGGGCGTCAGTTGGGGAGCATGAGGACGCCGGGCTTGCCGGTCCAGAACGAGACCACGGTCCAGAACGTGGCGATCACGGCCTGCCCGAGCACCAGCCCGAGGAACCACGGGAGCACCCGCCGGTAGGTGCGCGTTCCCCCCAGGGTCATGACCGAGGCCTTCGCGGCCCACCCGAGGAAGACCGAGAACCAGATCTCGGTGATCGGCCAGGAGCCGCACACCAGGTACCCGATCGGGTCGAACGGCCACCAGAGGAACCGGGCGCGCATGACCAGCATCCCGAGCGTCAGCCCCGCCCCCGCCAGCACGTGGGCCAGGCCCGCCGGGACCACCCGGAACGTCCCGGCCGTGATCCATGCCAGCTCATCCGGGGATTTCAGGATCTTCACGACGTTGGGATACAGCTCCCGCTGCCACCACCCCGCGTTGTAGGCGTAGTCCATCAGCGAGGCGCCGTACTTGTAGGCGGTGGTGATCCGGCCATAGCACGCCGCCGCGAGCGCCACCGCGACCGTGAGCGCGAAGACCGCGAGCAGTCGGCGGGCGTGCCGGCCCGAGGCGGCGCAGAGCCGGACGCCGTTCATGAGGTACGGCATGAGCAGCTCCCGCAGGTCGCTCATCACCCCGCCCCGGAGCTGGACGAACGTCGTCATCGTGCCGGCCGACAGCCACGAGGCCGGGAAAACGTCGCGGAGGAACTCGTACCCGATCGCCTCCACGCCCACCAGCAGCATCCCGGCCTCCGCGACCAGCCGGGTCAGGAACAGGATGACCGCGGCGTAGAGGGCCATGCCGAGGAGCGCGGCCCACCACTGCGCGCCGTGCGCCACCACGAAGACCACCATGCCGGTGAACCCGGCGGCGAGCAGGGCCAGGGTCAGGCGGGGCGGGAGGAGGTCCTCGGCCGGATCGTCCCGCCCGGTCCGCACCCGCCGCCCCCAGGCCCCCAGCGACGCCCGCGCGCTCCACAGGAGGAACCCGGCCATGAGCAGGATGCCGCCCGCGCTCTCGAGCACCCCGACCCGCTGTCCCCAGTTCCCGAAAAACCCGGTGCCGGATGCCGCCCCGAGCCAGGCCACAAAGACGAAGGAGAGGTGGTAGAGCACGAAGAAGAACCACAGGGAGAACGACACCTCGGTGGTGAGGAGGAAGGAGAGCCCGACCATCGAGAAGTAGATGTGCGCCGTCTCGAGGTTGAACTCGCTCCACGGCCGGTCCGTGAACCACCCCCACGTTCCGTAGTGCAGGTTGAGCTGCGGCAGCGCGGGCACGTACGTCTTGAGCCCGTTCCAGGCGAAGACCGCGATGGGGACCGCGGCCCCCAGCCACATCACCCGGTCACGCAGGAACGCGTTGACCCGCCGGCCCGGCTCCGGCGCCCGGGCCAGCTCGAGCGGGACGACCACGATGGGGAACGTCAGCCGCTCCCGGTCGGCCCACTGGCGGTAGAGCAGGGAGGTCAGCGCGAACATGACGCAGTATCCGGCGGTGAAAAACCCGATCCACGCCGCGAGCGGCGCCGCCCACCGGCCCCAGGGGATGGCCTGGTCGCGGGGGAGCCCCTCGAAATACCAGCGCAGGGCCGGGCTGTCGGGGTCCTTGCTGACGACCGCCCAGGCGGGCAGCGGCCCGACCAGGTACTTCCCATACTCGTTGGCCGGGGTGGCCAGGTACGCCGGCGAGGCCATGAACCCGATGATGCACCGGGCGAACCCGGTGGCCCCGATGCCACCGGCGATGGCGACCGTGCACCAGACGAGCAGCATCTCCCCGGGGGCGAAAGCTGCTCCGGGCCAGCGGCGGAGCACGGTGTTGACGGCGACGAGCCCGAGCAGGACGGCCATGCCGGCCGTCGGCATGTGGTTCAGGATCAGCGGCGTGTTCTGGAGGTAGTAGTCGTTGTACAGCATCACCAGGTTGATGCCGACCCCCAGGAAGAGCCCCAGCACGACCGCCCGCGTCGTGACGGGAGAGGGCGGTTCACCGGCATCCCGGTGGGGGGGCATGGATGCATTCAACCACATCGGGCGGTCCGGGCCGCCCGGGAGTGGTCAGTACGGAAAGATCGTGTCGAGCGGGGCTTCCTCGAAGTCGCCGAGCGCCCTGAGCTTCGCCAGGTCCACCCGCGTGCGGTCGCCGAGGACGGCGATGGTGACGGGGCGGCCCCGGAAACGGGCGGTGAAACGGTCGAGGTCCGCCAATGAGTAGGCCCGGGCCTGCCGGTACCACGCCGGCCGGGGATCGCCATCCCCCAGCCCCTGCTCCTCCCAGTGCATGACGGTGTCCGGGACGTCCCGGAACTTCACGACCTGGGTGCGGTACCCCTCCTCGATCGCCCGCGCGGTCTCGGAAAACCGGGTGGCCGAGAGCGGCGGCGTGCGGATGAGGTCCGCCAGCAGGGTCGTCGCCTCGACCGTCTTGTCGGCCTGGCACCCGAGCTGCCCCAGCAGCCGGTTCTCGTCCTTTGCCCAGTGCCCCTCGGCGTACCCGCCCCAGGCCGCGTACGCCAGCGCCCGGGCCTCACGGATCTCCTGGAACACGACCGAGCTCATGCCCCCGCCCAGGTACTGCGCGAGGAAGTCGTCGTCCACGGCGTGGCCGGGGTCGTATGCCCCGTCCGGGACGGCGCACAGCACCTTGGCCTGCACCATCTCGCGGTGGGTGAAGACGACCCGGGTCTTCGCGTGCGCCGGGTAGGTGATCCAGGTCCGCGGCGGGCGCGGCCGGGTCGGGGCGGGCAACGCCGCCAGCACGGCATCCAGCTCCGCCGGGGAGCGGTTCCCGACGTACCGGACGTCCCGGGGGTAGTCCAGGATGCCGCGAGCGAGCTGGTGCAGACGGTCCACCGTCAGCGCCTTGAGCTCGGCGTCCGACAGCTCGTTGAGGACGCGGCTCTGCGGCCCCCGTTGCGCCCAGCCGGCCAGCGCGGCGAAGACGCTGTCGGGATCCCGCCGGGCATCCCGGTGGGCCCCGATCTTCACCTCGACCATCTTCCGGAGGGCGTCGGGGTCGGTGTTCGGGGCGGTGAACTGGCGCACGATGAGGTCGAGGGACTCCTTGAGATGGGCTTCCAGCCCGGTCAGCGTCACCACGACCCACCGCTCGTCGTCGTTGTACGAGACGGAGGTGCCCAGCGCGAACAGCCGCTTGCGGAGCTGGTCGGCGGTCAGGTCGCCCGCGCCCGAGATGTCCAGCAGGTCGAGCGCCGCGCCGAGCGCCTTGTCCGTGCGGGTGCCGTACGGGGCGAACCCGATGGTGAGGCTGAAGACGTCGTTGAGCGGGTTCGGGCCGGTATACAGGCGGCCCCACGGCCGGTCGGCCACGGCGTAGTCCCGGTCCCTCGCGAGGAACCGGGGCTCGATCGGGGTGGCGGGGAGGGCGGCCAGCTCGGCGAACCGGGCCGAGGAGCGGGCATCGTCCATCGGGATCACCGTGAAGACGGGCTTCTCGATGGAGGGGAGCCGGGGCTTGCCGTTGTGGCGGGTCGCCACGACCCGGTCGGCGCCCAGGTATGCCCGCGCGACCCGCAGGACATCGGCCTTCGTGACCCGGCGCAGGCGGGACAGGCGTTCCGCGGAATGCGGCCACTCCTCGAACGACAGGAAGGAGGTGGCCATCTCCGACACGCGGGCCTCGTCCGACTCGAGCTTCCGCTTCTCGCCGACTTCGAAGTTGGTGATGACGGCCTGGACGTCCTCCTCCGAGAACTTCCCGGCCTTGAGGTCGGCCACGCAGCCCAGCAGCAGTGCCTCGGCCTGGGCGAGGGTCTGCCCCTGCCTGGGCACCGCCCAGGTGTACCAGGCGCCCGCGTCGTTCAGCAGCTCCGGGTACGATCCGGCGGACTTCACCTTTTGCGCCTGGACCAGGTCCAGGTTGATGATCCCGGCCGCCGCGTTGTCCATCAGCATATCCATGACCGCCACCGCGTCGGCGTCCGGGTGTCCCGCCGGCACGGTCCGCCAGGCGATGATCACCTTCTCCTCGGCCTCGAAGGCCTGGTTGATGCGCTCGACGCCGCGCGGGGCCGGCAGCGGCCAGGTGCGTGCGGCGGGAACCGGGGCCGGCTCCCAGGCGCCCAGGGTCCGCTCGAGGAGGGCGAGCATCGCCTCCCGGTCGAAATCGCCCGCCAGCGCGACGCACATGTTGTTCGGGTGGTACCACGCGTGGAAGAAGTCGTACATGCGGGAGAGCGAGGGGTTCTTGAGGTGCGCGATCGTCCCCAGCGTCGGGATGCCGTACGGATGCCGGGGATACAGCTTTGCGGCCAGCTCCTCGTCCAGCTCCCGGTCGGGGTTGTCCATCCCGCGGTTCTTCTCCTCGTACACGATCTCGAGTTCCGTCTGGAAGAGCCGGAAGACGGGATGGGCGAACCGGTCGGCCTCGTTCTGCGCCCAGACCTCGGCGCGGTTCCTCGGGAAATCGCACTGGAAGACCGTGCCCTCGTCCATGGTGAAGGCGTTCACGTTGTCGAACCCGAGCCGGTGGTACAGCTTGTCGATCTCGTTGGGCACCTCGAACGCGCTGGCCGCCTGGTTCTCGCGGTCAATCGCGGCGTACAGGGCCGCGCGCTTCTTCGCGTCCCGCTCCCGCACGCGCTGGTCGTACAGGGCGGTAATGCGGTCGAGGTGCCGCTTCTCCTGCGCCCAGTCCAGCGTGCCGAGCCGTTCCGTCCCCTTGAAGAGCATGTGTTCGAGGTAGTGCGCCTGGCCCGTGGCCACCGCAGGATCGTGCTTGCTGCCCGCGCGCACCGCGATCCAGGCCGTGATCCGGGGAAGCTGGGCGTTGGGGGAGAGGTAGACGGTCAGCCCGTTCTTCAGCCGGTGCACGGTGGCCCGGAGCAGGTCGCCCGGCAGGGGCTGCGCGACCACCGCGGGAACCGCGGGATCCAGCGGGGAAGCGCACGCCGGGACGGCGGCGGTCGCGAGCAGTGTCAGGCCGAGGAAGAGGGTGCGGAAGGGGTGTGGCATGGACGCAGGATAGCCGGTGGGGTCGGGCGGGTCAACCCGCACGCCGTGCACCCTCAGTCGGGAACGCGGATCCGGAATCCCTTCCCGGTGTCGCGCGCTCGGACCGTGCGCACGCCTGCGCCAGGGCGGTGCACCCGGATGTCGACCCCGCGGTCCGCGGGCGCGTCGCCTCCGGCATGGAGGTCCCGGGGATGCACGGTCACGGTGACCCCGCCATTCCCGGCCACGGCCTCGATCGCGGTTGTGGCGTAATGGCCGTCCGCGTACGCGGTGGACTCCCCGTCGTCCTCGTACAGCTCGCACACCGCCGGCGCCGGGCCGGGATAGACCTCAAGCGTGAGCGGGTCCAGGGGCGCCTCATCCGCGTACTGCATGACCGGGCCCAGCGGCAGGATCGAGCCGGCCCGGACGAAGACCGGAATCGAGTCCAGCGGTGCCGGATAGGCCCTGAGGACGACGGGACCGTCGAATCGCGTGCCCGTCGCCCAGTCGGTCCAGCCCCCCGCCGGGAGGGTGACGTCGCGGAAGGGGGAGCCGGACAGCGCCGGGGCCACCAGGAGGGCGGAGCCCAGGAAGAACTCGTCGTCCACCGTGGCGTACGCGGGGTCGCCTGTTTCGAGGACCAGCGGCCGCATCGCCGGGATGCCGGTCCGGTGCGCCTCGGCGTTGAGGTCGTACAGGTACGGGAGCAGCCGGTACCGCCGCTCCAGCGCCGCACGGCAGAGGCGTTCGACCGCCGGCCCGTGCGTCCACGGTTCGTGGTCGCCCTGCCCGTGGGACCACATGAACGGGGTGAACGAGCCCAGTTCGAACCACCGCGCGTACACGTCGTCCGGACCGTGACCGTCCCACCCCCCGATGTCGGAGCCGACGTGCGAGAACCCGCACAGCGCCAGGTTCAGCATCGCGCGGAGCTGGGCGCGCATGTTCCGGAAGGTGGGCAGCGAGTCGCAGGTGGTGGTCCACCCGATCCGCTGGGCCCCGGCCGTGCCGCACCGGAGCATGCTGACGAGGCGGCCGGGCTTCTTCCGGCCGCCCGCAAACCGCGCGGCGCGGGTGATCAGTTGTTCCGCGTAAACCAGCCCGTAGACGTTGCGCACCTCGTCCACCGACCGCCCGAGGCTGGGGAAGGTGTCGCGGGCCCCGTCGGGGACGTACTGGAGCTCGCCGAAATCCACCATGCCGATCTCGCCGCCGTGCTCGAGCGTGGGCCGCCAGAGCCGGTCGAAGAAGAGGTCCGAGGCGGCGTCGGAGAAGTAGTCCACGTTGCCGATGTCCCACGTGGTCTCCTCGGTCACGTAGTGGGTCGAGGTCCCGTCCGGCCCGGCCAGCAGCCCGTGGATCGCGTCCAGCGCCCGGTACTCCGGGGTCCCGAATTTCACCATGGGGTTGCCCAGCCCGAAGGTGAGGCGCAGGTGGTACCGGTCGCGGATCTCCCGGATGAACGGAGCGGCGGTCACCGCGTCGTCGGTATCGTCGTAGTAGATCGCGTCGCACGGCAATCGGCGTCGGCGCAGCTCCCGGGCGACCCGGCGGCCGTCGGCGGGGGAACCGTACGACGCCTTGGCCTGGTGGTACCCGAAAAACCAGCGGGGGAGGAGGGCCGGCCGGCCGGTCAGGTCGGTGTACCGGGCGAGGAGGTCCTTGAGGGTGGGACCCGCGAAGAGATAGCAGTCCAGCCCGCCGCCGGCGGCGGTCATCCGCAGGAGGTTGGGGTCGGTGTTCCCCGCATCCACCGCCGTCCGCCACCAGGTGTGGAGGAGGAGGCCGTAGCCCCGGGTGCTAATATAGAACGGAACGTTCTTGTACGAGTCGTTCGTTTCGCTGCCGAAGGCATCCCGGTTCACCAGGTCCATGGCCTGCCCGCGCTGGTCCAGCGCCACGCGCTTGTCCCCGAACCCGTAGAGGTGTTCGTCCGGCGCGAGGCGCACCGAGAATCCGGGCCGGTCCTGCTCCGGCCGCCAGTCCGCGAAAAGGGGGCGGCCGACCCCGTCCGTGGCGGTGAGGGCGCCGGGGGTCCGGGAGAAGGTGAGCGTGAGCCCGCCGGTCGCGATCACGGTCCCGGCCGCGTCCTCGCGGATGACCGGCGCGGGGCCGGGCCAGTCGCCGTCCGGCTTCACGACGAGGTACTCGGGCAGGGGGGCCGCGGCGGGGTCCTGCACCTGCCGGAGGCGGGCCACATCCGGCGCCAGCACGGTCACCAGGAACCGCCGGCCCGCCCACCGGACCTCGACCGGTGCGGGGGCGGTGGCGGCGGCAAGGCCCGTGCATGCGGCCAACGCCAGCAGGGCCCCCGGTGCCATCGCCCCATGGTAGCCTGCTGCCGTATGGCACGCCTCGCCACCCCCCCGGCCATTGACCTGCGCGGGCGGACGGCGCTGGTCACCGGCGGCAGCGGCGAACTGGGCCGGGCGATGGTCCGGACCCTGGCCCGGGCGGGGGCGGACGTGGCGGTGCACTACCACCGCAACCGGGCGAAGGCGGTCGAGCTGGTGGCGGAGGTGCGCGGGATGGGCCGCCGGGCGGCGGCGGTGCAGGCGGACGTCACCCGCCTGGCGTCGGTGCTGGCCATGCGCCGGGTGGTGGCCCGGTCGCTCGGGCACCCGCACATCCTCGTCAACAACGCCGTGGCGCAGTACCCGTGGAAGCACGTGCTCGACCAGCCGGTCGCGGACTTCGAGAGCCAGTTCCGGACCTCGGTGCTCCAGGCCGTCCACATGGCGAAGGCGTTCCTTCCCGCGATGATCCGCCGCCGGGGCGGCCGGGTGATCGCGATCAGCACGGATTGCGCGATGACCGCGGCCGCCACCCAGGGCGCCTACGTCGCGGGCAAGCGCGGCATGGACGGGGTGCTGCGCGCGCTGGCGCGCGAGGTGGGAGCGCACGGGATCACCGTCAACCAGGTGGCGCCCGGGTGGACGGTCTCGGACCGGGCGCGGGCGGAGGGCTCCGCCTCCCAGCCCGCCTATGAGCAGCGGATTCCGCTGCGCCGCCGGGGGACCGACCTCGAGATCGCGCAGGCCGTCGCCTTCCTCGCCTCGGACCTCGCGGGGTTCATCTCCGGCGTCTACCTGCCGGTCTGCGGCGGGACCGTGCTGCCGATGATATGAGGAGCGCCGCGTGATCGCCCTCCTGGTCGCGGCGAGCGTCGCGGGAGCCTCGCCCGCGCCCGCCCTGCCCGTGCAGCCGGCGTGCGGCGCGACGGGGTGGGAGCTGGCGCTCGAGTACCGGTTCGGGACGGACGGCAACGTCCGGAACCTCGACGACCTCAACCGGCTGTTCACGCACGACGCGCCGTGGGGCCGCATCAACAACGAGCTCCAGTCCTTCCCGCCGTTCAATCCGCGCAACCACGTGATGGAGCGCGACGCGCTCGCGCTGACCGGGGTGCACGACAGCACCACGATCTACAACGGGTTCGGCCACATCACCAGCGGGGCGTTCCTGACCCGTTCGACGTGCGGCGCCCCCTGCATCCTCGAAATCGTCGCGAAGCTGCCGGCAGGGCGGGGGTGCTGGCCGTCGCTCTGGCTCTATGACAACCATTCCGGGAGGCACGACGCGTCCGAGATCGATCTCATGGAGAGCCAGAACGACCCGCCGCGGCTCGACCGGTCCATGGTCTTCCAGAACGACCACGGGCCGGGCGTGGGCGCCACGCTCGCCAATCCCGGCGGGGTGGGGCGGTGGGGCGACTGGCGGCCGTACGGCCCGATGCCGGGCGGAGACCTCTCGGCCCGGTACGCCGCCTACTCGGTCGTCTGGCTGGCCGACCGGGTGACCAAGTACGTGGACGACCGGCCGGCCATCACCCGCGCCTTCCGGTGGACCGGGCCCGCGGAGCCGAACATCCTGGCCTACCTGTCCATCGGCTCGGAGACCCTGGACTGGCCGGGGCCGGTGCTGCCGGAGACCTTCCGGGACGGTGGCGCGGTGTTCCGCATCCGGACCATCCGCGTGTTCAAGCCCGTCCATCCCCTATGATGCGGGGGATGATCTTCGGGATGACCCCTGCGCACCCGTAATGCGGCGCTCGCGGCCCTCGCGCTGATGGCCGTCCGCGCGGCGGCCGCCGCTCCCCTGCTGAAGCTCCCGGCTGTCTTCTCCGACGGCGCGGTGCTCCAGGCGGGCGCGCCGGTGCCCGTCTGGGGCTGGGCGACGCCCCGCACGCGGGTGACCGTCCGGGTGGCGGGCCAGGAACAGAGGGCCACGGCGGGCCGCGACGGCCGCTGGCAGGTCAGGCTGGCGCCGCTCACTCCGGGCTCGGTCGGGGACCTGGCCGTGAGCGCGGGGGAGACGACCGTGGTGGCGCACGACCTGCTCGCGGGCGAGGTCTGGATCTGCTCCGGCCAGTCCAACATGGGGTTCGGCCTGTCCGGGGCGCTGCACGGCGCCGACGAGGTGAAGTCCGCGACCGACCCGCAGATCCGGCTCTTCCAGCAGGAAGGGCTCGTGGCCGCCGTGCCGCTGGCCGACACGGGGGCGCGGTGGAAGAGCTGCTCGCCCGAGACGGCGGGCCCGTTCTCCGCCGTCGGATACTTCTTCGGCCGGGAGCTCCGCCGGGCGCTGGGCGTCCCGGTCGGGCTCATCAATGCGTCGTGGGGCGGCACCAACATCGAGTGCTGGATGGACGAGGCCGCGCTGGGCGGGACGCGCGGCGGGAAGGCCGGTCTGGAGGCGTGGCGGGCCCGCCTCCGGAAGGATCCGGGGCTGGTGCGCGGGGCGTGGAGCCTCGAGGTGAAGGACATCGCCTTCGTTCCCGCCGGGGGCGGGGCGGCGGTGCCGCTGGCGGAGGTCGCCACGGCGGCGGAATGGAACGAGGCCTGGACCGGTTCCGGGGCGACGATCAGCTTCACCACCACGGGCCGCGATGGCGCGCGGCTCGCCGTGGTGATGCCGCCGGCCGGCTGGGCGCAGGCGACCCGCCAGATCGCGGCCACGGAGGCGGGGATCGACCTCACCGGGTTCGCGGGCGTCCGGTTCGCGGCGCGCGGGTCCGGGCGGTACCGGTTGCGGATGACCCAGAAGGACGTCTGGCCGTGGGAGGCGCACCGGTCGGAGCCGTTCCTGCCGTCCGCCCGCTGGGCCACCGTGACGGTCCTGTTCGACTCCGTGAAACCCATCGACTGGGCGCCGCAGAAGCCGTTCAATGCCGCGGCCGTGCGCAGCCTGTGTTTCCTGGCCGAATCGGGGCTGGGCCCCAACGACGTCCCGACGGGGCTCTTCAACGGGGAGGTCGCCCCGGTGGTGCCGTACGGGATCCGCGGCGCCATCTGGTACCAGGGGGAGAACAACGCGTGGATGGCGGAACGGTACGGGGAGCTCTTCCCCGCCATGATCCGCGGCTGGCGCCGCCTCTGGGGTCGCGGCGACTTCCCCTTCTATTTCGTCCAGCTCGCGAACTGGCAGAAGGCGAGCGAGGACGCGCAGGACTCCGCCTGGGCGGAGCTGCGTGAGGCGCAGGCGATGACGCTTTCCCTGACCAATACGGGGATGGCCGTGGCGATTGACGTGGGCGATGCGGCGGACATCCATCCGAAGGACAAGCAGTCCGTGGGCCGCCGGCTTGCCCTGAACGCGCTGGCGCGGACCTACGGACGGGACGTGGAAGACTCCGGTCCGGTCTTCCGGGCGCAGGCCGCCGAGGGCGCGGCGCTCCGGCTGAGCTTCGGCCATGCCGCCGGGGGACTGGTGGCGAAAGCAGGACCCCTGAAGGGGTTTGCCGTCGCGGGAGCCGACCGGGTGTTCCACCGGGCCACGGCCCGGATCGAGGGGGAGGCCCTCCTCGTGTCGGCGCCGGACGTTCCGCACCCCGTCGCCGCCCGGTACGCGTGGGCGGACAACCCGGTCTGCAACCTCTATAACGCCGCGGGCCTGCCGGCGTCGCCCTTCCGGACCGACGCCTGGCCGGGGACCACCGCGGGCAAGTAGCGGCCCTCCCGGCGGGGGGCCTTGTGTACAATGGCGGCCATGTACAGCGCATTGAACGCGGGCGCGATCGGGGTCAAGGGCGGGAGCCTCCCCGAGCTGGTGGGGAAGGCGAAGGCCCACGGGTTCAAGGGGGCGGAGTTCTCCATCGGGGAGGCGGCCGACCTGATGGACCGGGACGGGGTGGACGCGGTCAAGGCGGTCTTCACGGGGGCCGGTGTGGTGCCCGCGGGCTGGGGCCTGCCGACCGACTGGCGGAAGGACGACGCGACGTTCGAGGCCCAGCTCAAGCTCCTGCCGCGGCTGGCGAAGGCCGGAGCCGCCCTCGACTGCCGCCGGACCTTCACCTGGATCCTCTCGTGGGACGACCACCGGCCGTTCGCCGAGGCGTGGAAATTCCACGTCTCCCGGTTCACCGCGATGGCGAGGATCCTCGCGGACCACGGGTGCTCCGTCGGGCTGGAATTCCTCGGGCCGCGCACCCTCTACGCCGGGAAGGCCCACGCATTCATCCACACGATGGAGCGGATGCTCGACCTGACCGGGGAGATCGGGCCGAACGCCGGCCTGCTGCTGGACTGCTGGCACTGGCACGCCTCGGGGGGCACGGTTGAGGCCATCCGGAAGGTCCGCCCCGCGCAGGTCGTGTACGTCCACGTGAATGATGCACCGCGGGGTCTTGCGGTCGCCGACCTGATCGACAACACCCGGTGCCTGCCCGGCGAAACCGGCGTGATCGACATCGCCGGGTTCCTGAAGGCCCTGGACGGCATCGGGTACCGCGGGCCGCTGGTCGCCGAGCCGTTCAAGAAGGAGCTCGGCAGCCTGCCGTCCGACGACGCGAGGCTGTCCGCCGTGGCGCAGTCCATGGCCGCCATTTTCAAGACCGCCGGCCTGACCGACTTCGCCTGAATCCAAACCCCGGGAGGACCCATCCGGTGAAGAAGAACATGAAGAGCCTTGAGCTGTGGTTCGTGACGGGCAGCCAGCACCTCTACGGCCCCAAGGCGCTGAAGGAGGTCGCGGCGCATGCGAAGGTGATCGCGCACGCGCTGGGGGCCTCGAAGCACCTGCCGGTCCGCGTCGTCTTCAAGCCGGTCGTCACCCGCCCCGACGAGGTCACCGCCGTGTGCCGCGAGGCCAACAACGCGCCGGACTGCGCCGGCCTCATCCTGTGGATGCACACCTTTTCCCCGGCCAAGATGTGGATCGCGGGCCTCAAGGCCCTGCAGCGGCCGTGGATCCACCTCCACACCCAGTTCAACCGCGAGCTGCCGTGGGGCACGATCGACATGGATTTCATGAACCTCAACCAGTCCGCCCACGGCGACCGCGAATTCGGGTTCATCGGTTCCCGGCTGCGGCTCCAGCGCCCGGTGGTGGTCGGATTCTGGGGCGACGACGCGATCCAGGCCCGACTGGGCGTCTGGGCCCGCGCCGCGGCGGCATGGCACGACGCGCAGGGGGCCCGCGTGGCCCGGTTCGGCGACAACATGCGCGAGGTCGCGGTGACCGAGGGCGACAAGGTCCAGGCGCAGGCCGTGTTCGGGTACGCGGTGAACGGGTACGGCGTGGGGGACCTCGTGCAGCACGTTCGCGCGGCCAGCGAGGCCGCGGTCAACCGGCTGTGCGCGGAGTACGACGCCGAATACAACGTCGTGAGGGCGATGCGCAAGGGCGGCCCGAAGCGGGCGTCCCTGCGCGAGGCGGCCCGCATCGAGCTCGGGCTGCGGTCGTTCCTCACGCACGGCGGGTTCAAGGCCTTCACCACGACCTTCGAGGACCTGCACGGCCTCACTCAGCTCCCCGGGCTGTCCGTCCAGCGGCTGATGGCCGACGGATACGGGTTCGGGGCGGAGGGCGACTGGAAGACGGCGGCCCTGCTGCGGGCCATGAAGGTCATGGGCGACGGACTGCCGGGCGGCACCTCGTTCATGGAGGATTACACCTACGACCTGACGGCCGGATCCCCGAAGGTCCTGGGCGCGCACATGCTGGAAATCTGCCCGTCCATCGCCGCCGACACGCCCTCGCTCGAGGTGCACCCGCTGGGCATCGGCGGCCGCGCCGACCCGCCGCGGCTCGTGTTCGACGTGCCCCGCGGGCACGCGATCAACGCCACGGTCGTGGACCTGGGCAACCGGTTCCGGATGGTGGTGAACGAGCTGGACGTGGTGGGCTCGCCCGAGCCCCTGCCGAAGCTGCCGGTCGCCCGCGCGGTCTGGGTGCCCCGGCCGGACTTCGCCACGGGGACCGCGGCCTGGATCCAGGCCGGCGGGGCGCACCACAGCGGGTTCAGCCGGGACGTAACCGCGCAGGGCATGGAGGACTTCGCCGGGATGGCCGGGATCGAGTACCTCCTGATCGACGCGCACACGCGGCTCCGCGACTTCCGCAACGAGCTGCGCTGGAATGACGCGGCCCTTCGGCGGGAGTGACCGGCCCCGGGCCCGTCCCGTCCCGGCCCGCCCGCAGCCCGGGACGGGACATCGCCTCTTCCCGCTGACGTGCCCGGCCTGAAGGACGCGCTCGGGGCCGCCGCGGCCTGGGCGGCGTACGAGGCCGAGCGGATCAACGCCGAGCTGGACATCGCCCGGGCCCTGTGCGCGAAGCATCCGGCGCAGGCCGCGGGGTGGAAGAAGCTCATCACGCGCGCGGAGGCGGTCGTGCAGCAGGCGGCCGCGGGAGGCCGTGCCCCGGCCCTCCGGGCGGCCGTCCGGGAGGCCGAGCGGCTCCTGGCCCCGCTCGCGAGGCCGGCCAAGGCGTACACCGTCCATCTCGTCGGCCACGCCCACATCGACATGAACTGGGTCTGGTCGTGGCCGGAAACCGTGGCCATCGTGAACGACTCGCTCACAACCGCGGTGCGGCTGATGGACGAGTACCCGGACTTCCGGCTTTCGCAGAGCCAGGCGGCGGTCTACCGCATCGTCGAGCGGTTCAATCCGGAGCTGTTCGCCCGCATCGCCCGGCACGTCCGGGCGGGCCGGTGGGAGGTCACGGCCAGCCACTGGGTCGAGGCCGACAAGAACATGGCGGGGAGCGAGGCGCTCTGCCGCCAGGTCCTGTACGCCAAGCGGGAGATGGGACGGTTGTTCGGGCTGGGGCCGGACGACCTGTCCGTGGACTGGTCGCCGGACACCTTCGGCCACGCCGCGACGGTCCCGGTGTACCTGTCCCGCGCCGGGGTGAAATACCTCTACCTCCACCGGCCCGGGTTCCTGGGGGCGGAGCGCCATCGCGCCTTCTGGTGGAAGGGTCCGGACGGATCCCGGATCCTCACGTATAACGACATGGAGCTGGGGTACAACGGGGTGATCAACGCGTGGATCGGCGCGGCCGCGCTGGGTTTCCACGGCACCTCCGGGTCGCGGGACATGATCTACGTCTACGGGGTGGGGGACCACGGCGGCGGCCCGACCCGGTTCGACATCGACCGGGCTATCGATCTCGCCTCCTGGCCGGTCTATCCGACGGTCCGGTTCTCGACCGCCTCGGCGTTTTTCGACGCGCTCGCGGCGCAGGGGGCGAAGCTCCCCGTGTATTCCGGCGAGCTGAATACGGAGTTTTCCGGGTGTTACACCACCCAGACGCTCATCAAGAAG
>CAYNUZ010000014.1:0-23310 GCA_964400385.1 uncultured bacterium
CCCAGTGCGGCGGGGCCTCGCTGCTAGCCCATGGCGCCGGGGGCCCGCGGCGGCGTGCCGGTTCGCCGGCGGAGCGGGCGCGAATCATCCTGGTCGCAGGCGTGGGCGCGGCCGCCCTCGCCTGGATCGGATACCTGGCCGGGTATCACGCGCCGGCGGGCGAACCGCCTCCCCCCGCCGTCCGGGAGGCCCTGTTCGGCGCACTCGGGATCCTGGCGACCGGGTTCGGGCCGGCGGGCGCGTTCCTCTGGCCGCTCTCGGGGATCCTGGCTGCGGTCGTCGGGGTGGCGGCCCTCACGCCCGGGTCGCGCCCCGCCCCTGCCGGGGGCTGGAAGAAGGGCGGCATCGGCGCACCGCTCGCGGGGCTCCTGCTGGCCGGCGCGATGGCGTACGGACGGGCGGGACACGAGGCGGGGGCGGTGTTCGCCAACCGGTACGGACCCCTCGCCGCCATGGTCCTGGCGGCCTGTTGGCTGGGAAGCTTCCGCTCCCGGCCACGCACCGCAGCCGCATTGGCCCTGGCCGCGGCGCTCGTCCTCCCGTACAACACCCGGAGCGGGCTCCTGGTCGCCACCAACCGGCTGGAAGTCTATGACGCCTTCTTTGCGGAGCGCGATGCGGGGATCCCGCCCCGCGAGATCGCGCGCCACATGTGGCCGGTCCTCTACTACTCGGAGCCCCTGGTGGCGCAACGGATGGTCCTGCTGGCCCGGGCCGGGCTGGGGCCGTTCCACCCTAGTGCCCGCGCGCCCCGGCGACCTCCTGTGTCAGCCGCGCCGACACCCATCCCACCGCCGCCGCGGCCTTGAGGTGGGCGCGGGCGGCCGCGCGGTCCTTCAGGACCAGCGCCAGCCGGGTCATCCGGTCGTGCAGGACGCCATACCGGGGGTAGGCGGCCAGCGCCCTGGCGTAGCCCGTCTGGGCCGCCGTCACGTCGCCCGCCTCCAGCGCGAGGTCGCTCGCAAAGGTGACGCCCTCGGCCCCGGGCAGGAACGGGATCCGGCGGGTCCGGTCCCAGTCCGGCGGCGTGGTGCGCCGGGCCGGAAGGAGCTTCCAGACATACGAGGACGGCCCGAGCCGGCGGCCGGTGCGCCCCTCGGTGACGACCACGAGCTCGGCGCGATCCCGCCAGAACTCCTGCATGAGTTCGAGGGTCCGGTTGTCGTGCCGGAAGGTCATCCGGCCGGCCCGCCCCTCCAGGTACGGCCAGAACGTCGTGTACAGCATGTGGGTCCAGCCCCGCTGCCGGAGGCGCTTGCCCAGCTCACCGGAATCGCGGGAGGCCTGGGCGATCCGCCAGATGAGCGGGTCGGAGCCGACCTCGTAGTCGAGCTGGACGCGTCCCGGGAGGTAGAAACTCTGGTCATCCCCGTAGACATAGACCGTCCCATGCAGGGGTTCGCGCGAATCGAGTTGCCGGCGGGCGGTGAGGTGCACCCGGCGCGGCGGGAGCATCTCCAGCAGGTGGCTTTCCGGGTCCACGACGCCCAGCGCCACATCCCGGGGCCCGAACCGGAGCGAGGCGGCGGCGAGGGTCAGCGCGGCCTGGAGAAAGCACACATAGACGAGCACATGGCGCAGGAGGCGGCCTGACACGGACGGCAGCCCCGGCAGGAGCACGAGCGCGCAGAGCAGCCAGATGCCGTACAGCCCGGCCACGTAGTGCGGGGAGGCCCCGCCGAAGAGCACGAGCCACGCGAGGAACGACCCGGCCCCGAACGCAAGGAGGGGGCCGCCGCCGGGGGCCAGCGCCCGGTGGAGGGCGAGGAGCGGCATCAGGCAGGCGAGGGCCGGACCGGGATATTCCCAGAAACCCTCGTGGCCACCGGCAAACGAGAGCGGAAAGGAGAACAAGAGGGACGGCGTCGCCATCCAGGAACGCCAGGCGGCCCGCGCGAAGCCGTAGGCCACGCGCAGCGCCGGCAGGCTCGTCCGGTCCAGCGATCCGAGGGGCAGGCGGGCGAGGATCGGCGAGACGGGATCGCCGGTCCACCACCACCGGAGCGCGGCCCAGGGGAGGAAGGGGAGGAGCAGCCATCCGGCAGGTCCGGGAAGGCGCGCCGGGCGGCGGGCGCTCCCCGGCTGACTGCGTTCCACCAGGATCATGGCGACCAGCCCGGCGGCGCCGAAGGCCGCGGTGTACTTCATGGAGGCGGCGACGCCCAGCAGCCCGGCGGCGATCGTGCTCCGCCGGAGGAACGTGGCCGGGCGCAGGAGCAGCACCTCGACCGCCAGGAGGAGGTACAGGGACACCGCGTGCTCAACGAACGCCGACCCGGTGATCAGCAGGAGGCCGGGGGCGGTCAAGGCGAGGGCGGCCAGCAGGCGACGCTCGCCCGGACCCTCGAATACCCTGGAGCCGATCCGCATCAGGGAGTTGAACGCCAGGATGAAGAAGGCCAGGTTGACGGCCTTGGCGGCGACGGGCCCTCCCGCTGCCAGGGCGATCCCGTACAACATGTGGACCGGGCCGAGGTACGACCAGAAGAAGAAGCGCTCGTAGCCGATGAACCGGTGCTCGAGCAGGAAACGGGCCGGGAAGAACAGGTGGTACCGGAGCGGGTCCTGGAATGTCTCGGGAGCCAGGAGCGTGAGCAGGAGGGCCCAGGCGGACACCAGCACCGGCAGGCTGGCGACCAGGCCTCCGCCAAAGAAGAGGCCGCGAAGCGCCGTGAGCCCGTCGCTCAACCGGGCTGGGGCGCGAGGGCCGGAGCGGTGGCGGCCGAGCCGCCATTCCTGCCGTGTAAACAGGACGGCTCCGGCGACGCCGAAGGGAATCAGGATGCCGGGGTACCAGAGTCCGGCCAGTCCCAGGCCGAGCCCCCCCAATCCCACGATGAGCAGGCCCAGGGGGGCGTCGAGCCATGGGAAAGGCCGGATCAGGCGGAGCCAGCCTGCGACCGGCCTCCCGGCACCGCGTCCGGAGGCCAGGGTGAGGCCGCAGGCCAGGCCCAGGACCAGGGTCTGGCGGGTGGCGACCCACAGGTGCGGCGGACCGCTCCGCGACCACAGGGGGAGCATGGGGGCCAGTGTTTCCGGCCGGAGGAACCGGGCGACGCCGCTGAGGTAGTGACCGGTCATGAAGGCCGTCCAGAGGAGGAAGCAGGGTTCCAGCAGGGGGCCGAGCGGTGGCATGGGCGAATCACCTTAACAGAGGGGGTTCCGGCCGGACAATTGACTCCCGGGCGGGCGATAATACGGTCCAGACATGCTTTCCAGGCCAGGGGGCGCTGCCATCAAACGGGTCCGGCACTCGTATTAGTGTCATGAGGACCGACATTGAGACCCATGCGACACACCAGGATGAACGGGACGAGCGGCTGGTCGAGCTTACGGCCCAGGGGGACGAGGCGGCGTTTCGCGCCCTCTTCGGCCGGTGGGTCGGCCCGCTGCACGCGTATTTCATGCACATGACCGGCCAGCGCGCCCTCGCCCAGGACCTGACCCAGGAGACGTTCCTGCGGGTCTGGCGAGCCAGCGGCCGGTTTGACGGTCGCCGGTCCTTCCGGGCCTGGGTGTTCCGGATCGCCTCCAATGTCTGCACCGACCACTCCCGCAGCTGGTTTGCGGCCCTCGCCCGGCGGACGATGGCCCTGTTCGAACCCCGGGAATCCGGGCTGCCGGCTCCGGCAGACACCCTCTCCGGGGCGGCCGGCGACCGGCCGGAACGCCGGGCGGAACGGGTCCGCCTGCATGAGCGCCTGGCGGTGGAGCTGGCCCGGTTGCCGGCCCCCCACCGGGAGGCCGTCGTGCTCCACGACCTGCAGGGCTTGACCGTGCAGGAGGCGGCGGTGGCCATGGGCCGGCCGCGGGGCAGCGTGCTCTCGTGGGTGCAGCGCGGCCGTGCGGGTCTCCGGCGGGCGCTCGAGGCGGAAGGAGGGAAGGAGGCATGGTTGTGAAGCGCGACGAGCTCCGCTTCGTCCGCGCGCTCCGGGCCGCGGGCCGGATGAGTGTTCCGCCGCTGACGGCGCACGAGCTCGCGCGGCTGGAGCGGGAGATCCTCGCGCGGGCCGGACTGCGCCCCGCGGCTTCCCCGGGACGGTGGCTGCCTGGTCCGGCGTGGCTGGCGCCGGCCGGCGTGGTGGCGGCGGCGGCCTGCCTGGTCTGGCTGGTCCTCGCCCAGCATTCCCGTTCCGGGTCCACCGGGCCGTCTCCGATAGTGGCGGCGGGTGTCGAGCCCGGAACTCCGCCGGTGGCAACCGGCCCGGACCTCCTGCGGAAACTCCGGTCGCTCCCGCTGCCTTCGGAGCTGCCCGAACCGGAAGTCCGCCCGGTCGTGATCGCCGATTTCGAGGGGGTCGGGGACCTGGCGCGGCTGGTGATCTCCGGCAGCGCCCGCTACGCCCTGACGTCCGGGGCGCCGGGCGGGGGGCATGCGTTCAGCCCGGGCCAGGCCGGCTCGCCGGAGGCGCCCCTCGAGATCGAGGTTCCCGTCCCCGCGCGTGCCCGCACGGGCGCGGCAGGGATCTCGATCTGGGTCCGGGCCGCGGGCGGGCCGGTGGAGGCGTCCGCCGTCGCCGGATACGGGGATGGCGGCTCCCAGGAGCTCGGCGCCCCGCGGCGCGTCGAGCCCCTCGCCTGGTCGCGAGCCGTCTTCCACCTGCCTCCCGGGGCCGCGGCGGGCCCCGCCTGGGTCCGGTTCCGGTTCGTGGGGCAGGGGCGTGTGGAATTGGATAGAGTGGAGGTGTGGACCACGCCTCCGGGAGCCAAGCCATGAAACGTCCCGCGAAGCTGGTGCGCACCTTCCGCCGGTGGACGAAACAGGTGGGGGCCGCCCTGCGCCCCCGCAGCGACGACCGTGGCATCACCTATATCGAGATCGCGTTCATGATGCTGATCGTCACGATCGCCCTCGTCTCCCTCACGACAGCCCTGCGGACCGCCTCGCGCGGGAGCCTGATGGCCAAGGAGCGCAACCGGGCCCAGTCGATCGCCCGGGACCGGATCGAGGAGGTCAAGCACCTCGGGTATGAGGACCTGACGCGCAAGGCATCCAACTACCTGTATCCGGACCAGCCCGATCCCTCGAATCCCCTCTACCAGCGGCTTGACGTCCTGCCGTATCCGACCGTGAAACCCGTCCCGACGGATGAGGATCCCTGGACGCCCGAGATGATCCTGCTCGGCGGGATCACGTACTGGCGGCACGTCGTGGTGAAGTTCGTCACCGAATCGGGCCCGGGCGCCCAGCTCGCGCAGGAGAAGCCGCCCTGTCCGACCTGTTCACCCGCCGAGCCGGGGGGCACCGGGACCTACTCCAACCTGGCGTTCATCGAGGTGGACGTGACCTGGTTCTCGCGCCGCTCCGGGCGCACCGAGCAGATGCGGGTGACCACCCTGCTCGCCAACACGACGGAATCAAACATTGCGGTCGGGGCGCTCTCGGGGACCCTGCTGGACGACGATATCGACAACAACGGCGTTGACGGTGGCGGGACGGTGGCACTGCCGGCCGTGGCAGGGTCGGACGACCGGGCGATTACCTGGGCTTCGCTCACCGTCATTGCGCGGGATGTGCTGACCAACCAGACGTATACAACGAGCTCCCTCCTCGGGACCGGATCCTATGCGATCCAGAATCTCCCGTACGGCTCCTACATCCTGGAGATGCGCGGCGCGCCCACCTACGCCGACAGCGCGTACAACGGATACACCTCCCCAAGCTCCCTCACGTATCCGCCTATTACGGTCGAAGTGACGGCGGGTACCCCGGAGGTCGGGGGGCTCGATATCAGGACCAACAAGGTCAGGCCGGTCACCGTGCATGCAAAATTTAATCTTCCCGCGCCGGGTGGATCTTTGGCGTCACCGCACCAGATCCGGATCAGCGCCAACGACGGGCTCTCGAATCCCGTGACCTTCTTCACATACAGTCCGTGCGGCACGGGCGGATTCCCGCCGTGCCAGGCGGACCTGCCGGGGGTGGCGTGGCCGACCCAGGGCTATCTCTGGTACTGGGTCTGGCTCGAGGACCTCACGGCAGGCACGATCGTCACCACGACGCTGTGCATGGATTCCACTTCGACACCCTCGGACTTCTGGGTGGGGGATGATCCCTCCTTGCATCCTGGAACGAATACCTGCGGCTCAGGGTGCACTTCAACACCGCCGCCCGGGTCACTCTCGTGTGCTGCCCCGCCGTGGACATCCGGTCCGGTGCTGGTCTCGGGAGGATCATTCACCCCGGCACACGTGCGGGTCAAGGTGCAGGAATACTACAATCTCGCGTCGCAGAACGTGGCGACCCCCTCACTGGTGCGCATTTCGATGCTGGCCCAGGCCAATGGCGTCAGCGTGACGCTGGGACTCGATTCCGCAACAAGTGCCACCATCTTTGAGGTGTCGCCGGGCCTCGGTCTGGTCCCGCTCGAAGGGCCGGGGACGATCACATTCACCGCAAAGATGACCACAACCGGCTGGACGACCGATTCATTTACGTTGCCGTTTCCGACCGATTCCGCCAATAAATACGACCTGGAAGTGGCCGGCAATGGATATGCGCCACCCACCTCGCCGGATCCCGACAAGCGGCATACGTTCGTTCTCACCAGGGTCTCATCGATCTCGGGCCATGTTTGGAAATCGACTTCCGGAACGCCTTTCCCTGGCGCCGCCGTGCGAATTCACAACACAGCCTCTCAGTGGAGCAATGTTATCACCTGCGACAGTAAAGGAGTATTTACCCACACGGCGATTCCTGTCGAGGTCTCCTCGTACACCATTAATCCTGTCCTTGGGTCGGACTATGCATCCAACCCCGTTTCACGTGACCGCACGGTTAATACCAACGGTTTGGCCCTGACCACCGACGATTCAAACAATCCGTTGGACTTCACGCTGACCGCAATCAATGGCTTCCTGGTCGGGACGGTTCGGGATTCGGCAGGCAAACCATACGCCTCCGGCGTGGTGGTGATCGCCTCCACCTACAACGGAGCATTTCCGACGTCCATCCCGTCCGGAGCCCTAAGCGGAGCCTACACGTATTCCACGGTGACGGAGACTGACGGCACCTACCGGCTCAAGGTCGCTACTGGGGTCGGGACCTACCAGTTCTACGCCTACGCGATGAAGGATGGCAGCATGCACCAGGTCGGCCCAGTGGCGGCACCCCCGGTGTTGCCTGATGTCGACACCCCGGCCGACGTGACGCTGCCATGAGGCGCGCGGCGGGCGAAACCGGATTCACCCTCATTGAGGTGATGATCGCCGTGGCTTTGCTCGGCGTCGGGCTGTCCTTCATCACACAGATGTTCCTGGGGGGGTACCGGCTGTGGAAGCGGAGCTTCGATGAGTTGATCATCCAGCGGCAGGCCCGGACCGGGCTGAGCTTTATCACGCAGGCACTTCGGGAGGCCGCCCCGGGCACGGTGAAAATCAGTACGCCGGCCGGCATGCCGATGTTCAGCGAGATCCAGTTCAAGGACGGGCGGGACCGCAATTGGTGGTTCCACCAGAAGCTCCGCCAGTACGACAGCAAGATGGGGACGACGATCTATGAGGTGGACTACTGGATGAATACCGGCACGGGGGCGGGAACGACACAGTTTCTCGCCGACCATGTGGATGCCATCTCCTTCGTCTACCCCAGTTTCCAGGATACGCGGCTCATTGACGTGGGGATCACCATGCGGGTGCTGCCGTACCGGAACGTGGCGGTCCCCGTCGTCATCCAGCTCGTGGAACGCGTCCTGATGCGGAATCCGTGAGGAGGTGGAGGCCATGGTGAACAAGCGCCGTAACGGAAATGGGGAATCGGGCCAGGGGATCGCCTATGTGCTGGTGATCTGCGCCGCCCTGCTGGTCTTCGTCATTGCCATCGTGGATGTCATCCGCAACGAGTCCCGGTTCATCGTCAAGCAGACCCGGGCGCAGCGGTTCATCCACGCGGAGGACGGCGCCGCGGACCGGGCAATGTATGCCCTGCTGAAGGGCGGGAATTGGGATGCGCTGCCGTCGGGCGCCGTCACCGGCTACCAGCAGGACGCTGTGTATACCGATGTCCAGGGAATGAAATATACCCTCAAGGTCCAGGAGGGGAACTGGACGCCGGGATACATGATCGGGGACCAGGACGCCGAGCGGACGATCACGGTGTTCGCCACGATGTCCCCGACCGGGGAGCACAAGAAGCTGCAGGTGGTGGTGATCAAGTCCACGCTCGCGTCGGCCCTGTTCTCCGGGGGAGTCATTTCCATCGGGGGCAACGTGACCGTCCACTGGGGTCCGGTCGTGTCCTATGCCACGATTGACGACTGCATCCCCATGGCGAGCATCCCGACCACGGCCATCTACCTCGCCAAGGGCGGCATCACGATCGGCGGATGCATGGCGGAAAATTGTAGTCCGCCACTCGACAGCTCGGATCCCCAGGCCTCGCTCTCGGTGGATTCGCACTCGACAAGCATCGGCACGGAACCGGTGGTGCCGCTGGACCTCTACAAGCAGGCCGCCATGCAGCAAAACCAGGATTCCTCGAGTTCGCTCTTCTACATCGCCGACGGAACGTGTCAGCCGACCTTCGCCATTCCTTCGCCGATTGGGAAGCCCGAGGACATGGTCGTGTTTTATGACACGACCGACACGCTGAAATGGGATTCGGGAATATGCGGGGGCGGGGGTAACGGGGTTGACGTAAAGAAGACCGGCAACAAGTTCGGCACCGGCAAGCTGATCGTTATGGGAGATCTGGACGTGAAGGGGACCGGGCAGGGCAGCCCGATGATGTATCCCCCGGTGGACTGCCAGCCCCGGTATGCCCCGGTCAGCGCCAACGACTGCGTGGCATTCGCCGACGGCCAGATTTTCTGGGACGGATTCGTGTATATCGCCAATGAGCTGAAGGGTGCCGGGAACGTGAAGGTGTACGGGACGCTCTACGCGAAGAGCACGGCCAACCTGACCGGGCACGTGACGATCTGGTACAAGTCCACCAACAACCAGCTGGGCGAACTCGGGAAGACGGTCAACATCAAGTTGTGGAAGCCGCGACCGCCGCAGGCGGGAGATGTCTTTCCGCCCTGACCGGGTGATGCCGGCCGCCGTCGCGGCCGGGTTCCTGCTCCTCCTCTGGGATCCTCCCCAGGCCATCCTCCATGAAGCGGGTCGATCCCTCGAGCTGGCCTGGCACCTCCATCCATGGCAGTGGGATATCGCCGCCGTCGGCCGTCTCCTGGTCCACCTCTTGCTGCTCACCATGGCCTGGCGTGGTGTGGGCGGCCCGATCCTGCGGTGGGCCGGCGGGGCGGCGACCACCTCGCGTGCCGCCGAGCTGCTCCGGTTCGCGCTGGGATACGCCGCGACCGGCAGCCTGGTACTCGGGCTTGGGTCGGACGGCTTGAGCCGGGTTCACCTGCTGGAGATCCTATATCTCTTACTCGGCGGTGCCGGGGTGGCCGGGATGATCCGACAGGTGCCGCACCTGGGGGCTCCGGGTGGTGCGGGCGTCCGGGCGGACGTCGCCCGGACGCCACGGCGTGCCTATATCGCCGCGTTGGCGTGGATCGTCCCGTTCCTGGTCGCGATCCTTCTCGCGCCGGAAGGATTCTGGGACGCGATCATCCTCCATCTGGGTGTTCCCACCCGATGGCTGGAGGAAGGACGGATCGGCGACATGACACCCTTCTTCTCGCGGGAGCCGATGCTCACCTCAGCGAATAACGCGATGATCCTGGCGGCTGGCGGCGAAGCGGTGGCGCATGCCGCCAATATCGTACTGGGAATCGCCGTGGTGCTCGCCGGAGGCGATCTTGCCGCGGGCCTGTTTGGTGCGGTCGCGGCATTGCCGGCGATGGCGTTGGCGGCGACGAGCCCGCTCTTGTGCCTCCTGGCCGTGCATGCAGGAGCGGATGTCGCAACGGCCCTGTTCGGAATACTGGCGCTTGGCCGGTTGGTGGCGGCCTGGCCGGCGTGGCCGGCCCGGCACCCGGGACGCTCCCGGGTGCGTCTCGCGGGTGTCCTCGTGGGCTGCGCGGTCGCCTGCAAGCTGACCGCCGTGACGCTGGCCGTGGCCCTCGTGGTCGTCTGTGCGCCCCGCTGGCGGGCATGGCGGACCCTGCTTCCGGGGGCCATCCCGGCGCTGCCGTGGTTGATCCGCTCGTGGTGGGCAACGGGCAACCCGGTGTACCCGCTCTTCGACCGGCAGCTCGGGTCGTTCGGATGGGGGGACTATTCCGCGCAATCCTACGGGGAGGAGATGAGCCGCACGTTCTTCCAGTTTTCCTGGGGGGCCCTCGGCGCCGGATGGTTCGGCGGCCCGGAGCGGTCCCGGTTTGCCGCCGGAATCCTGGGTCCGGGCGTTGCCCTGGCCGGGCTGGTCGTCTGGGGGCTTCCCCGGAAACGGGGGACCGTGGCTCTCGCGGTGCTGTGGCTCGCCGCGGCCGCCGCGCCCTGGTCGCTGACCGCGCCGGTGTGGCGCTACTTTTCCGCCGGACTGGTCCTGAGCGCCGTCCTCGTTGCAGGATTCGCCGTGGTGCCACGCCTCCGGTGGATCCCGCTCGCGGTCGTCCTCGCGCAGGCGGTGTGGGTGCCGATCGCCATTGACCGGATGGAGTGGCCCTGGGCCTTCGCCCGGGGTGAGGAAACGCGCGAGGCTTTCTATGCAGCGCGCCACGCGAATCCATCGCTCGACGCCGTCGGCTTCCTCTCGCGCCGGGGGCGACTCGGGCCCCGGGCCCGGGTGCTCGCCTGCGGCGATGCCCGCACGCTGCTCCTGCCGGCCTGGACACGGTCGGTATCCTACTTCGAAACGGACTCGTTGGTGGCGCTCGCCCGATCCACGCGATCGCACGATCGCCTCTTGATCGGTCTGCGGCAACAGGGTGTCCGCTGGCTCCTCCTCAACGTCGGCGAATCCCTCCGGATGAAGACCTGGGAGGGGTATGGCTGGGAAGGAGCGGCGCCGGAGCGGAAGCTGGCGGAGTTTTTCTCGCGCCATGCCGAACTCCGGTTTGCCCGGTCCTCCGCATGGGTCTACGAAATTCGGGCCAGGGCGGCCGGTGCCTTCATCCCCGAGTGTTACACCGTGCCGGTCCACAACCGGGCGGTGGCCCTGGCGTGTGCGACCGCGTCGCGCCGGGCGCTGGCCTCCGCCGATCCCGTCGGGGCGATCCGATGCGGCTGGGCCGGGGTGGCGGCCGATGAGAAGTCAGGATTCGCCTGGGCAGCCCTGGGCGATGCGCTCCTCGATGCGGGAAAGCCCGCCTTGACGATGGGGGCATATGACCGTGCGCTTCGCTATGGGTGGCGGACGACGGCCACCTACCGCAACCAGGCCGCGGCCTTCCTGCGATCCAAGATGTATCCCAATGCCCTCGAGGCGCTGGGCTACGCCCGGGACGTGGATCCGGAGGCCGAGTTCCTCTCGGACGAGATGCAGGAGGTGGAGCACGCATGGCGCAGGGACGTGAAGCGCCTTATCCGGTGAGCGCCGCCAAGCCGGGATTCGTCGGGACGCCCGGTCCGTTGGAGCGCACACTCCTGCTGGCCCCGGCGCTCCTCCTGCCGGTCCTGTTCTTTCCGGCCGGTCAGGACCCGTTCAGTCCGGCCAAGCGGGACGCGTTTGCGATCCTCGTCATCGCGCAAGTCGGCAGCTTGCTCGCTGACGGGTGGGACGCCGCGCGCGCGGTGGTGGCCCGGGTGGCGGGGCTGCCGGCCATCCTCCCGCTCCTCGTGCTGCTCGTGGTCTGGACGATTGCGCAGTGGTGCGTGGGGACGGGGGGGCCCTCCCGTTCCGTCGATACCCTGATCGCCCCGGCCTCGTTCATGGTGCTCCTGGGCCGGCTCGATCGACGATTGGCGGGGGAGTGGTTCGCGGTCTACGCCGCCGGCCTTGGGGCGGGGTGCGCGTATGCGCTGCTGCAGGTTCATGCCCTGGACCCGTTCGCCTGGCAGGCCGCATTCGCGGGAAATGCGCCGGGCGGGACATTCGGGAATCCGCTCTTTCTTGGTTCGGGACTGGTGGTGGGTGTGGCGTGGTCGTTCGGCGGCATGATGATGGCGGATCGGCGGGCGGCCTGGATCGTTCCCGGCTCCTGCTGCGGCCTGTTCCTCGGGGTCTTCGGCCTGACCGGGGCGCGGGGCGCCTGGTTGGGGGCGGCAGTGGCAGTCGCATACGTGCTGAACGATGCCGACGGGCTTCGCCGGTTGCGGGACAGGGGGGCGCGGCTGGTCCTGCCGGTGGCCCTTGCGTCCGGCTTCCTGGGGTCCGCCCCCACCGCCGACTTCGGCGGGGGGATGGCGGACGTCGTCCACACAGTGGCCGTCCATGCGGCGGGCGTGCTTGCGCCGGGGCAATGGCTGGGCAGGCAACTCATGTGGGAATCCACGTTGCGGATGTGGCGGGACCGGCCCCTGTTCGGGTGGGGCGCTGGAGGCGTCGCCGATCACTACCTGGAATATCAGGGGGCTCTCCTCGCTCAGCCGCGGTATGCGTCACTTCCATATCACTCGACGTCGCACAGCCACCAGGACTTCCTCCAATTCGCGGCAGAGCACGGCGCCCTGGGGATTGGAGTGTTGTTCTGGATCGTCGTCGTGGCCGTATCAGGACGTCCTGCGTGTGGCCAGGGCTTCCTGGACCAGCGTATCGCGATCGGTGCATTGCTCGGACTGGGTGTGGACGGGCTGGTGAATGGCCCGTTGCATGTCGCACCGACATCCCTTCTTGGCTGGAGCCTGCTCGCCGTGGCCGGAACCGGCATGGCCGGAAAGTCGCCAGCTGTCCGGAGCGAAAGGCGGCGACCCACACGCCCGGTCGGCCTCATCGCCATCATGATCCTCACGGCGGGTGCGGCCAGCCCGTATGCGCGTGACTTTGTGGGGGAGGCCTGGTTGCGGGAGGGTGTTCTGGCGATTGACCGGCTGGATGCGATCCCGGGCCTGCACGCCGTCGTCCGGGCGGATGCCCTGTTGGCGGAGGACCGCCGCCAGCGTTTTCACGCCGGCCGGGCCTGGTTCCTCCTCAAGCGGGATGCCGAGGCGATTCGCGAATTTACCGCGGATGTCGAGGCCAATCCCGGGGTGCATTCCGGCTGGCACAATCTCGGCATGGCGCTGTGGCGGTCGGGCCGGCGGGGCGAGGCGGCGGCCTGCTTCGCCCGGGCCGCGGCGCTGAATCCCCGGGATCCGGACAGCCGGAATTGGGCCGGCCGGACGCGACGCACGGGGCATGGGATTGTTCGGAAAACCACGCTTCCGGGCCGCGTGGAATCAGCGGAAAAGTGATAAGTTAAGATCATGAGACCACGGCTCCTGCTGCTGGCGTGTGCGCTCCTTCCGTGGTCGCCGGCGCTCGCCAATACCACCCGCCTCTACCTCCGGATGTCGGGGGGGGCCCTGTCCCTCTCGGCGACCGCGCCGGTGGAGTCTCCCGGACCGGGCAACTACACCCTCTGCGCCGGTGGAAACGGGTGCGTGGTGGTGCCTGCCGGCGCGAGCGACGGCATCTGCAACGGCGAGCGCAGCACCCTGTCGCCCCCCGTTCTCCAGTTCCGGTATGTGGTGTCCCAGGACTGGGGGAAGGACTCGTCGCTCTCCACGACCGGGTTCCGGTACTGGGCCAACCTCAAGTCCGGGGAGCCGTCGTTCACCCAGCCCAAGATGCAGGTGACCTACCTCTACCCCGCGGGGACCCCTTCCGTCGAGGTCTTCGGCTCGCCGTGCGCGGCATGCGGCGGCCCCGGTTGCCCGATCAGCACCGGCACGATCGTCCAGCTCGACAAGACGCTGGGGGGGAACATCTCGCTCTTCGACGACAGCCTCTCCCCGCCGCTGGGGGCGTCCCTGCCGGCCGGCAGCACGATCCTCGTCGAGGTCTGGGGCGCCGACGGCCTGGGCGACGGCATCCTGCATTCGTCCACGCCCTTCCAGTCCTACATCGATGTCCCGTATTCCAAGGACAACTTCTCCGTGAAAGCGTCGATCACGCCGGGGCTGATGCCCTCCGGGGCGACCCGGACCTTCACCTACACGCTCGACAACACCGACCCGAGCGCCCCCAACATCACCCGGCTCGATCTCTCGATCCCCGGGGCGCTCGGGGGCGTGGGACTCTATTTCGGCCAGGTGAACGTCCTCTCGGTCACCAAGCCGCTATCGACCACGACGGTGGTGCAGGCGAGCGGATCGGGCCCGGGCACGCTCACGGTGGATTTCACGGCCAACCCGGTGACGCAGGAGACGGTGGTCATCACCTTCAGCGCGGTGGCGCCGGTTTCGCCCGTCCAAAACGTCCAGTGGGCGGGATCAGTCGCGACGACCGCGGGTTCCGTGCTGGTGAGCGAGATTTCCACCGATAGTTCGTATACGGCCGTGCTCGACCCTCCCGGGGGCGCCTCCGCCATCACCGTCGTTCCGGTCAATACGGCGGGAGGCGGCGGACAGCTCCAGCTGAATTGGTCGGGTCCCACCCCGGTCACGACGGCAGCCGTGACCGTCTACCAGGTTTTCCGGGGCACGTCGGCCTCGACGGCCACGACGCTCATCGCCACGGTGCCGCCCCAGGGCGTCTTTTCGACCGGATCCTCCGGCTGGAAGCCCGGGATCACGATCGTGACCCAGGCCTCGGGGCTCTCGTTCACGGATGGCGGGCTGGTGAACGGCCAGCTCTACAGTTACGTCCTCCGGGCGTGCAATCCGGTGGGACAGAGCGCCCTCTCGGTGGCCGTTTCCGATTCACCGTATGCCGAGCCCGGGGCGGTGGTGTCGCTTTCCACGCTTACGGCAGGTTCCGCGATCAGCCTGGCCTGGACGCCGGTCGCGGCAGGGACCTACGCGGTGGCGGGGTACCAGATTTTCCGCACCTCTACCGGCGGAGTTCCGACCTTTTATTCAACGGTGGCGAGCCCGACCGCGACGGTGTATGCCGATCCCGGGGTGGTGAACGGGACCGCCTATCAGTACGAGGTCCGGGCCTACGACGCGGGCGGGCATCTGGGGGGGCTCTCCCCGATCGTGACCGGGCAACCGCCGGTCACGCCCCCCGCGGGGTTGACTGCCCTGTGGAATCTTCCGGCGCAGGGTGTTTCCCTTCAGTGGCAACCTTCGATTGGGGACGCCTTTCCCATCTCCGGATACAACGTGTATCGCGGGACCTGCGCGACCTGTCTGGCGCTCTTCAGCCGCCTTGTCAACAACGGTGCCGGCCCGCCCACGACCACGACATTTACCGATACGGCCGTGGCCGTGGCGAAGACGTACCACTATGCCGTGACGGCCCTCTCAACTGAGGGGGCAACGTCCACCACGACGACTGAAGGAAGTCGAACCGCGACCGTCAGGATCCTCGTCCCGCCGGCTCCGCCGTTCGGCCTCACCATCTCCCCGTCTGCGGGGGCCGCGTTGTATCTCAAGTGGAGCCTGACGAGCAATGCCACGGGAAACGTGAACACGTACCGCGTGTACCGCGCGACTTTCGCCGGATCCCTCTCGCCGACCCAGGTGGCGTCATTCGGTCCACAGTCCGCGACGGAATTCACGAACAACGGCCTTGCCTCGGGCCAGCGGTACTTTTACCGCGTGACGGCACTGGTCTTCGTCAATCCCGATCTGGCGGAGAGCGCCTACTCGACCGAAACCTCGCTCCCCGTGGAGCCCTCGGCGGTGCAGAACTTCATCGGCGCGGCCAACGATTCGATCGTCCGGCTGCGATGGGATGATCTCCAGCCGGCCCAGGAGGTCCAGGGGTACAAGCTCTACCGGTCCACCGTGGCGGCGTTCAGCAATACGCTGTTCCTTGCGTCGGTGAGCACCTCGTACTACGACGACACCACCGCGGTGAATGCGGTGACCTACGTCTACTGGATCAAGGCGGACAATCCCGGCGGGAGTGGTCCGTATACGACGCTCGCCGGCCAGACGCCGTATGTGCCGCCCGGGCCGCCGGGGACGCCCGTGGCGGCGTCGGGCATCACCAAGGTGACGCTGGGATGGGCCGCGGCGGCCGCGACCTCGTACCCGGTTTCGGGGTACTGGCTGTACCGCGGGACGTATACCGGGGGGGAGGGGCTCGTTCCCATCAACCCGTTCGGCGCGCTCATCACGGCGACGTACTTCACCGACTCGGGGCTCGCGAACGGGACGACGTACTTCTACACCGTGGTGGCGGAGGACAGCGCGGGCCATCCCAGCCTGGCCGGCGGGGAAGGCTTCGCGACGCCGGCGATCCCGCCGTGCCCGCCGGCCACGCTGACGGCCCTGCCGTTCTCCGGCCAGGTGGACCTCGTGTGGGCGGGGGTCAGCGCCACCACGTGCGCGGCGTCGCCCACCCTCCCCGTGGGCGGGTACCGGATCTACCGGTCCACCACCTCCCTGGTGTATGGCGCCCCGCTGGCAACCGTGGCCAGCGCGACGACGTATACCTACAGCGACCTGACCGCGGTAAACGGAACGACCTACTACTACGCGGTGCGGGCCTTCGACACCGGCGCGCCGCCCAACGAGAGCATCAAGCTGACGACGCCGTTCAATCCGGTGTATTCGCCCGAGGCGGAGGCGACGCCGCGCGTGCCCGCCGCGGCGCCCGGCGGCCTGACGGTGCAGGGAGAGCCGAACGAGCACGACACGATGCTGAAGCTGGTCTGGGTGCCGTCGGTGCCGGGGAGCCTGCCGGTGCAGGGGTACAACCTCTACCGGTCCACCCGGATTGGGGCGCCCGAGACGCTGTTCTACATCCCCGGCGGGATCGCGGACTCCTACCTCGACACCGGCCTCACGAACAAGAAGTTCTACTACTACCGGGTGGCGCCGCTGGAGGCGGGAGGCTTTGAGGGGAACTGGGCCGCGGTGACGGGCACGCCGTTCACGGACGCCAACCCGCCGGGCTCGCCCGCGGTGACGGAGGGCAACACGCAGATGGTGGTGCAGTGGACCGTGCCGGCGGCCACGTCGTACCCGGTCTCCGGGTACCGCGTCTCGCGTGCGACCTGGCCGGGCATCGTGAGCCTGCCGTTCCTGTCCGGGCCGGGGGTGGACCCGTTCTACGGCACGGTGTTCACGGACAGCGGGCTCGTGAACGGGACGACGTACTTCTATCACGTGCAGACGTACGACAACCAGCGCCACCTGGAGCACACGTATTCGGCGGAGGTCTCGGGCACCCCCTATGCGCTCCCGTCGGCGCCGCTGGGCCTCACCCTGGCCTCCGGCAACGCGCGCATCACCGTCTCGTGGAACGCGGCGGCGCCGGGGACGTACGCCGTGACCGGCTACCAGGTCTTCCGGGCCACGTACACCGGCGCGACATGCGGGAGCGTGCCGTTGGTGTCGGTCTCGGGCGGCCTGCTGTCGTACGTGGATACCGCGATGACCAACAACGGGACCTTCTACTTCTATACGGTGGCCGCGGTGGACGCCGTCTCGCCCACCCACCTCTCCGCGTGCTCGGGGGAGCAGTCCGCCTCGCCGTTCGCGACGGTGGACCCGCCGGGCAAGCCGAACAACCTCACCGGCTCGGCCGGATCGGGGCAGGTCCTCCTCTCGTGGCTGGGGGGCTCGCCGTCCCCTCCGCAGGTGGTCTCGGGATACAGCGTCTTCCGGACGACGTACGCGGGGAATCCGGCCACGCCGGTGGAGTTCCTCGGCGACACGGTGAGCACGACGACCGTGGCCTACTCCGACATCACCGCGGTCAATGGCACGGTCTACTACTACCGGGTCCGGACCCGGGACGACGCCTATACGATCGCGGGGGCGGCGACGTCGTATTCGCAGTCGTCGAATGAGGCGTCCGCCTTCCCGGCGGAGGTACCGTCCGGACTGGTGGCGACGCCCGCCGCGAACCAGGTGGCGCTGGCGTGGAGCCCCGTGGCGGTGCCCGCCGGGCCACTCCAGTGCACGGGGTACGCGGTCTACCGGTCCACCGGCGCCACCGGCCCGTTCGCCTTCATTGGGAACACGGCCAACGACCGGCTGGCGGCGGCCTATACCGACACCGCGGTCTCCGCGGGGCTGACCGTCTTCTACCGGGTCCTGGCCCGGCACGAGGCGGGGTGGCGGAGCGGCCTCTCCGCGGCCTCCGGCGGCGCGGCGGCGACCGGCCCGCCGTCCTCGCCCGCCCTCACCGGTGCGGCGGGGGACAAGGTGGTGGTGCTCGGGTGGACCGTGGCGACCGGGGGCGTGACGCCGACCACCTCGTACCAGGTCTGGCGCGCCACGACCGCAGGCGGCCCGTGGGCGAACCTCGGCACGCCGTTGCTGGCGCCGCAGCTCAGCTACACCGACACGGGCGGGGGGGTGGCGAACGGCACGCCGTACTACTACCAGGTGGCCGCGCTCGACAGCGGCCCGCCGCCCTCGGTGTCCACGTATTCCAACCCGGTCTACGCGCTGCCGCTGGGGACGCCGGTGTCGCTCTCTGCGGTGCCGTTCAACAACCACATCTCGCTGACCTGGCAGGTGTCCGCCAACGGGACGGCGGGGACGAGCGGGTATCTCGTGTACCGCATGTCGCCGACCCAGGCGGAGGGGATCACCGGGACGGTCTTCGGGCCGCTCAACACCACGTTCTTCGACGCGACCGCCGCCGTCGGCGTCTTCTACACCTACCGGGTGCGGGCCTTCGACCAGGTGACGCCGCCGACGATGACGGGGCTGTTCTCGAATACGGCCTCCGGGACCCCGGTGACGCCACCGAACGCCCCGAACATCACCTCGCTCACGGCTTCGTTCCGGCGGATTGACCTCCAGTGGGCGCCGCCCAGTCCGCCCGGGGGGACGTTCGCGGTGAGCGGGTACAAGCTCTTCCGGTCGTCCGGCGGCGGGCCGGCGGCGTACCTCGGGACCTTCCCGCTCTCGGTCACCACCTACGCCGACGTGGGGGTGACCAACGGCGTGACGTGGGGCTACACGATGGTGGCCTTCGACGCGGGTGTGCCGCCCAACGACAGCGTGACGTCGTCCCCCCCGAAGTGCGGGACGCCGTTCGACCTCCCGCTGCCGCCCTTCGGCCTGACGATGCAGCCGGCGGGGAGCGGCAAGCTGCTCATCCAGTGGAGCGTCACCGCCACGCAGACGACCTTCCCGGTGGCGGGGTACAACCTCTACCGCGGGACCACGCCGAACGGCGAGGGCTTTGCGCCGGTGAACTTCCTCCTGGTGGGGGCGTCGTACTACACCGACACCGGGCTGGTGAACGGGACGACCTACTTCTACAAGGTCCGGGCGCTGGACATCCGGAACAACCTGTCCACGACGAGCCTGGAGGGCGCGGGGACGCCGTTCAACCCGGCGCCGGCGCCGCTCGGGCTGTCGGCGCTCCCCGGCAACCAGATCGTGATGCTGACCTGGTCCGCGGCCGGCGCGGGGACGTACCCGGTCTCGGGCTACATGGTCTACCGCGGCCCGGCGACGAACACCGAGGTGTTCCTGGCCGGGCCGGTCTTCGCCACGATCTACACCGATGCCACCGTGGTGAACGGGACGCCGTACTTCTACACGGTGACGGCCCGGGATGCGCAGGGCGCCGAGTCGCCCCCGTCCAACGAGGCGACCACGACCCCCCTGGCCGCGCTGGTGAACCCGCCGCAGGCGGTGGCATACAGTATCGGCGGATCGGGGATCACCCTGTCCTGGACCGGGACCTATGCGGGGACCCAGGTCCCGACCGGATACCTGATCCTGCGGTCCACGTGCGCCGTCTGCGGCGTCACCTCGTCGGTGTACGTGGCGGCGGGGGTCTTCAGCTACCTGGATACGGTGATCCCGACGGGCGGGGCGGTGACGTACATGGTCCGGGCCGTGGTCACCCCGAACGTCCTGGAGAGCGCCGACGTCCCGGGCCGTTCCATCGTCGCCATCGCCAATGCCTGCTCGCCCCCCGGCGCGCCCGGGTCGCTGGCCGCGACGGCGGGGTCCGGCGCGGTCTCCCTCACGTGGACCGCGGCGCCGTCCGCCTGCGCGCTGCTCGGGTACAACGTCTACCGCAACGGGGTCCTGCTGGCCGGGATGCCGATCTCGAACCTCGCGTACGTGGACACCGGGCTGGCGAACGGGACCGCCTACACCTACCGGGTGACGGCGGTCAGCGCGGGCGGCGAGGGCGCCGCGGCGACGGCCGTCGCCACCCCGGGCGTGCGGCCCAACGGGGCCTTCCTGGTCCGCAATGCCGTGGCCCCGGTGCGCGGCGAGCGGGTCGAGATCTCGTTCACGCTGGAAAAGGCCTCCGACGTGACCGTCCGGGTCTACACGATCGCCGGTCTCAAGGTCTTCGAGGGGAAGAACGCGGGACTCCCGGCGGGCCCGGCGATCGGGTCGTACATCTTCGCGGGGCCGGACGGGCTGCCGGGCTGGGACGGAAAGGCCGCGGACGCCCAGTACGTCTCGTCGGGCGTGTACGTGATTGACGTCGAGGCGGGGTCGTTCCACAAGCAGCTCAAGACCGTGGTGGTGAAGTAATGCCCTTCGACTGGCGTCCACCGCACGCGGGTCGTGACCGCTCAGGACTTCGCCCTTCGACGGCCGCGCTCGGGATGATCCTTGTCGCCCGTCTCGGGCTCGCGTCGGGCGGCGGATCGTCCGGGGCCGAGTTCCTCCGGGTGGGGATGGGCGCGCGGCCCGCGGCGCTGGGGGAGAACTTCACCGGGCTGGCGGACGACGTCACGACCGCGGTCTGGAACCCCGCGGGGCTGGGCCAGCTCGACCACATCGAGGTCTCGGCGATGGGCCTGTCGTACATCGCGGACACCACGTACGGGTACCTGGCCGCCTCGACGCCCGTCGGGCGCTGGGGCTCGCTGGCGTTCTCCGGTATCTACGCGGGGTCGGCGCCGTTCGACTCCACCGTGCCGGGCTCGGGCGCGGTCCAGGGCTCCGGCATGGACATGATGGCGGGCCTCTCCTGGGGCGGGTCGTTCAAGGCGATCGCCCCGGAGTCGCCCGAGGTGGACAAGCTCTATTACGGGCTCACCGCGAAGGGGATCTTCCGGTCGCTCACCGGGTACCAGCCCGTCGGCGGCTCGCCCGAGACGCTGAGCGCCCACGCGTTCGCCGCCGACCTCGGCTTCCTGTACGAGGCGTTTCCGGGGTTCACGCTGGGCGCGTCGGTCCTGAACCTCGGCCCGCCGATCACCTTCCTGGGCGACGAGAGCGATGCGCTCCCGCTGATGGCCCGGGTGGGCGCGGGGTGGCGCGCCATCGACAAGGGGACGTTCCGGGTGGTGGTCGTGGCGGACATGGCCAAGCCCTCGGACCCCGATCACGGCCACTTCGCGCAGGGCACGTGGGGCGGCGCGGGCGTCGAGGTGGGGGTGGCGGGCATGGCCGCCCTGCGCGGCGGGTTCCGGCAGGGTCCGGACGGCGCGCGCGTCGTCGGCGGCGCGGGGTTCACCTACGCGGGCTTCTCGGTGGACTACGCGTTCATCCCGCTCGCGCAGCTCGGCCGGGGCCACCGGCTGGGGCTGACGTGGAAGACCGGGCCCGTGGAGCGGCTGCTCGAGGCGGTGCACGACCTCACGGCGGAGCGGATGCCCGCCGCGAAGGTTCAGCTCCGCTGGACGCCGGTCTACGGGGCGGCGGGGTACGTGGTGGACATGCTCTCGCCCGGCGCGCGCGAACCCCGGCGGCTGACCCGGGAGCCGCGGCAGGCGCCCGAGATGTCGCTCAAAGGCCTCAAGGGCGGGGCCGCGTACCGGTTCACCGTGCGCCCCGTGGACGCGGGCGGGAAGGAGGGGCTCCCGGCCGAGACCGAGATCACGCTGCCGGCCGTCGTCGCCGGCATCCTCGGCACGCCCGGGAACGTCACCGTGCGCCCGTCGGCGGGCGGGAAGGTGGCGATGACCTGGGCGGCGGTGGCGGGGGCGGCCGGGTACCACGTCTACTACAAGCTCCCCACGGGCAAGTGGAAGAAGCTGACGAAGAACCCCCGGCTGGTCCCGTCCGTGACCCTCAAGGGGCTGAAGCCCGGCGCCTACAACTTCGCCGTCGCCGCGGTGGACGCCGCCGGCAAGACCAGCAAGGTCAAGCCGGTGCCTGTGACGGTCCAGCCGTAAGGGCACAGCCGACGACCTCACCCCCAGGGCCACCCCGGCCGACACGAGTCGGCCCGAGGACGACCTCCCTCCCGGGAGAGGGGAATGAATGACGTGCTCGATGGCTTGTTTGCAAATCTCCGTGATAGAATGACACCCTCATGGCTGACTTGAATTCGTTGAAGCTCGGCGTCGTGCATCCGATGCTCTACCCCCAGATCCTGGGCGGCGAGGGCCCGGTCGTCGAGACGGCCGGCGCGCTGGCCGCGGAGGACGCGCTGACGGTCCTGGAGGTCGGCCACGTCCGCGACGAGCTGACCCGGGCGCGGTTCAAGGTGCTGCTCGCCTCGGCCAGCCTCAAGGTCGTCTTTAACGCCCAGCCGGTGATCCTGAAGCGCGGCTGGGACCTCAATGCGGAGGACCAGGCGGTCCGCGCCGAGGCGGTGGCGGGGCTGCGCGTCCTGATGGAGGAGGCGAAGTTCCTCGGCGCCAAGCTCTTCACGGTGGTGAGTGGACCGGACCCCGCGCCCGACAAGCGCGCCGCGGCCCGCGGGTGGCTCGTGGAATCGCTGCAGCGGCTGTGCGACGAGGGCGGCAAGCTGGGGCTGGCGGTGTCGCTCGAGCCGTATGACCGCGACGTGGACCACAAGCGGCTGCTGGGGCCCGTGGCCGAGGCCGTGGACGTCGCCAAGCAGGTCAAGCGCGACAACATGGGGCTGACCCTCGACCTCGCGCACCTGGTGCTCCTCAAGGAGTCGCCGGTGGACGCGGTCTCCGCGGCCCGGAACTTCATCCTGCATGCCCAGGTCTCCAACTGCGTGCTCGGCGACGGGCACCCGGCCCGCGGCGACCAGCATCCCGCCTTCGGGACCGAGGGGAGCCTGGTGGCGGTGGACCAGGTCGCGGAGTTCCTGCGCGCGCTCGACAAGTACGGCTTCCACAAGAAGGCCAACGGCGGCTGGGTGACCATCGAGGTGCGGCCGCGGGACGAGGAATACTCGTCGGTGGTCCTGGCCGGCGCCCTGCGGGTCATCCGGGAGGCGCTCGGACGACTCTAAGCCGGAGCGGCCTGACGGCAGCCCTGCTGCTCGCCGGCTGCGCCTCGCTCGTGCCCCGCCCCGCTCCCGACCGCATCCCCGACGACCTCCACGACCTCTCCAGCCGCGACCCCATGGTCCGGCAGGCCGCCTCCACCGAGCTCGCGCGCATCGGGGCGCCCGCGGTGGCGCCGCTGCTGCCGCTGGTGGGGGACCCCCGCGAGGACCTCCGGTATCAGGCGGTGCGCACCCTGGCCGCGATCGGCCCCGCGGCCGCGCCCGCCGTGCCCGCGCTGGTCGGCCTGCTGCGC